>DATMNF010000144.1:0-34105 GCA_035569355.1 Steroidobacteraceae bacterium | reverse complement strand
GGATGCTCGTCATAGAGCTTCGCCATCGCCGCGGCGTAGCCCTCGATCCGAGCCTGGTAATCGCGCTGGTCGGGCTGAAAGAAGCCGCTGAGTGCGGCGATGTACTCGCCTTCGCGCGCGCTCTTCGCGGGGTGCGAGCGCGCCGCCTGCATCTCGGTCCATCCACGCGCGACGGTCTTTTCGTCGGGGCGGTCCCATATTTGATGAAATTGGCTCATCGCAATGCCCCAGTGCGCCATGGCACATTGGGGATCGGTCTTTGCGATCTGCTCGAACTGCCACTGCGCTTCTTCGTACCAGAAGTCATGCAGCAACGCGACGCCGCGGCTGAAGGGCGCTCGCACCTTGGGCGCACAGGATACCGCGAAGGAGACCTTTCCCAGACGTTCACCGGGGTAGCCCTGCGCTCCTTGCGCGGCCAGGGGCAGTGCCGACAGGGCCAATAAAAGCGAGGTCAGTATTTTCATGTGTTACCACCCTAACTCGCGGCGAGTCTTCTCGCCACTCATGCGCTCAGAGCGCATGGCATACTGCACCGGCACTCGCCGATTTTAGCTCACCTGGAGTTCAGTACGTGCGCAACGTCTTGCAAGGCATTCCGTCACTCGTCCTGCTGCTGATCGCAACGATACTCGAAGCTAGCGGCGACGCCGTAATTCGCACGGCCATTTACAACCGTGTCGGCCCCGTCCGCGTAGCGTTGTTTCTCGCCGGCGCTGCCTTGCTATTCGGCTATGGGACCTTCCTGAATCTCGCGCCGCTGCAATTCGGGCAAGTTGTGGGGCTGTACCTGGCGACACTGTTCGTCGTCTGGCAGGTAATCAATTTCGTGGCGTTCCGGGCGCCACCCACGTTGCCGATTGTCCTCGGCGGCTCGCTGGTAATCGCCGGCGGGGCAATCATCACGTTCTGGAAGCCTGCCTGAGCTCGGCCGGCTATCCCATATGAAGTCCGCCGTTGAGCGAGAAGTCGGCGCCGGTCGCAAACGCAGACTCGTTGGATGCGAGCCACGCCACGATCGACGCAATCTCGGCGGGCTCGCCGAGGCGCTTGACGGGTATCGAACCGACGATTTTCTCCAGCACTTCGGGCTTGACCGCTCTGACCATGTCGGTGCCGATGTATCCGGGGGACACCGAATTCACCGTTACGCCCTTGGAGGCGACTTCCTGCGCCAGCGCCATGGAGAATCCATGAATGCCGGCTTTGGCGGTGGAGTAGTTCGTTTGGCCGTATTGTCCGCGCTGGCCGTTGATCGATGAAATATTGATGATCCGCCCCCAACCGCGCTCAACCATGCCGTTGATGACCTGCTTGGTGACGTTGAACAGAGAATTCAGATTGGTGTTGATGACGGAGTCCCAAGCATCCTTGTTCATCTTCAGGAATGTTCCGTCGCGCGTGATGCCCGCGTTGTTCACCAAGATGTCGATCTCGCCGATTTCCGCTCGGACCTTCGCAAATGCCGCAGCGGTCGAATCCCAGTCGGAGACGTTGCCGACCGATGCATGGACGTCGAATCCTTTGGCGCGCATGTCGCTCAGCCAGCGCTCTTTACGTGTCGATGTCGGTCCGCATCCGGCAACCACGCGATGTCCCTCGCTGCAGAGCCGCTCGCATATCGCCGTTCCGATCCCCCCCATCCCGCCCGTCACATACGCAATTCTGGTCGGTTTGCTAGCCATCGTAGTCCCCTTTAAGTTCTAACTATCTCTCCAGTACGTAGCTCCCCGGTGCATCGCCGAGAATCCCGTACCCTGCGGATTGGTTGCCGAGATCCGGCAGCGGCGCATCGGGCGGTCCCGAGTGCGCGGCCAGCCACGCCTGCCACGACGGCCACCACGAGCCCTGGTGCAAGGTTGCCTGTTGCAACCATTGATCCGGATCCAGCGAAGCTTGCGCATTTTTCCAGGTCAACTCGCGGTAGCGGCGCTTCGGGTTCACGGGGCCGCTGACGATGCCTCCGTTGTGGCCGCCGTTGGTCAACACGAACGTGTAGTCGGTCGATCGCGTCCAAGCGCGCGCCTTGTAGGTCGACTTCCACGGCGCGACGTGGTCCGTCTCCGTGCCGAGCACGAACATGGGCAGAGTGATTGCCGAGAGGTCAATCCTCTCGCCGTTGACCCGGAACCGCCCTTCCGCGAGATCGTTCTGCAGGTACAGGTGCTTGAGGTACTCACTGTGCATGCGAAAGGGCATTCGTGTGCCGTCGCTGTTCCAGGCCATCAGGTCATTGAGCTTTTCGCGATTGCCCTTCACGTAGGTATTGATCGCCGGCGTCCAGAGAAGGTCTCTCGAGCGCAGCAGGGCGAACGAAGCGCCCATCTTGTCGCTGCTCAGCACACCCGCCTTGTGCATCACCGCTTCGAGCATCGACAGTTGACTCGGGCTGATGAACAGCGACAACTCGCCAGGAGCGCTGAAATCGGTTTGCGCCGCGAGCAACGTCATCGACGCCAACCGATGGTCGCCCTCGCGGGCGAGTTCGGCGGCCGCGATCGAGAGCAGCGTGCCGCCAATGCAGTAACCGACGGCGTGGATCTTGACGTTCGGCACGATCGCGCTCACGACGTTCAAGGCGTCGCGAATACCCTTGTTGTGATAGTCGTCCATGCCGAGATTGCGATCGGTTTCGTTTGGATTCTTCCACGAGATCATGAAGACCGTGTGGCCCTTGTCGACCAGATAGCGCACCAAGGAATTTCGGGGCGACAGATCGAGAATGTAATACTTCATTATCCAAGCCGGCACGATCAGTATCGGTTCCGCGTGCACGGTCGGAGTTGCCGCCTCGTACTGGATCACTTCGATCAATTCGTTCCGGTACACCACCTTGCCGGGCGTGACGGCGACGTTCTCGCCTACCTTGAATGCTTCGCTGCCGGCGGGGGCTTTGTGATTGAGCGTCGCGTCGACGTCTTCGAGCCAGTTCTTGAACCCTGCCACGAGATTTTGTCCGGATTGCACTCGGGTCAGCTCGAGCAGTTCCGGGTTGGCCAACAGATGATTAGCGGGCGAAGCAGCTTCCAGCGCTTGCTTGGATGAGAATGCGACGAGGTCCGCGCTGCGCCCCGAAAGGCCGGGGATGTTCGAAGTAGCCTGCTTGACCAGGTGCTCCCAATTCATGTAGCCGCGGGCCATGATATTGAAGGGCCACTGATTCCACGCCTCCGATTCGAATCGCTTGTCGTCGACCGCCGGGGCGACGGGTTGACCGGTCGATGCCTGCATGGCGAACGTAAAATTGTCCAGCAGCGCTTCGAAGGCGGTTTTAGCGATCGCCGTTTGCTTGTCGGGCGTTTGGGCTAGGTTCAGATACCAATCCCACCACGCCTGTGCATAGTCATCGGGCGCAATGCCGCCCGTGACCGCAGCCAGCTGCGCGCGCATTTCCCGCGCAAGGTCGTCTTGGACATTCGATCCGCCACCCGATTCCGTCATGTATTCACTCCTCCCGGCTTTCGATGATAGTCCGAGTTGCGATTTTCGAGCGAAAAAAAAGGGCGACCGTGGTCGCCCTTTCGCATTAGCGCTATCCTAAAGGTCTTAGGCGGCTTTCTTCACCGACTCGGCAACCTTCGCGCCGGTAGCGTCGAACCACTGGCTGACGGCACCTTGGGTTTCGGAGGCAATTTGGGTGAATTCTTCAGCACGGGCGCGCAGCTTGTCGGAAAACGACGTGTTCAGTGCGGTTTGCTTGCCGACCAAATCGGCAACCGACTTCGGCTCGACGCTCGCCTTCGCGTGCGACAGGGACCATTCCAGGTAGTCGCCGGCAACCGCGAACTGGTAGCGCGCGAGACGCTCCAGACTCTTCAGGTAGGTCTGCTGGGCAGTGATCACGGGCGCGAATGTCTGGCGATAGGTGTCGTAGAAGGCGGTGAAATCGAATGTGGGCTGGGTCATGGTAGTCTCCTTGATTGAATGGCTGTGGCTTACTGGTTGAGCACATTATACACAGAAAAGTATGCAGTGCAAAAGGTTTTTTGTAATGCCTGTCCTCGCCGTGAGTGTCTAGGTATATTATTGATTTGTGAGGATAAATATGAGTATGAAAGGATATTTAGACGTAAGCGACCTCGATGAATAGTGCGTCGCGGTAGGAATTTTACGGTGTCCCTGCAGCTCTATATCGAGCGCCTGGAGGAGTTTTCCGCGAAGTGCGGGGCCCCCGTGATCCGAAACTCCTTGGCATCCGGGATATTCGGCCGCGTCGAGGAACGACACATCGTATTGCGCACCGGTTTGAGCCTCGAACAGCAGATTCTGACGCTCGCGCATGAGCTGACTCATCTGATCGCTCACTGCAACGCAAATCCGCGGATCCATCGCACCGTGTGCGAATACGAAGCCGAAGCCGTGGAGAGATGGGTGGGTGCCGAGCTCAAGTTGGCGCCCTTCGCCGAGGAGGCGCCCGATCTCTCGAGCATCACGGACGACTTGCTGGCGGGCTCCGTGGTGCGGGTTCGCTGGGCGGCATGCACGCTGGTGGACGCCGCGCGAGACGGCGTTTCTGCGGCACTCTCGCGCGAGCGATTACAAGCGTAGACCGCCGTCGAGGTCCAGGCAGCGTCCGGTAAAGAAATCGTTTTCGATTATGAATTGGGCGGCGTGCGCGATTTCGTCCGGCTCGCCGAGGCGTTTGAGGGGAACCGGCGCGATGACCTTTTCCAGCACCTCGGGCTTCATCGCAGCCAGAATATCCGTGTGCGTGAACCCGGGGGCAATGCAACCGACCCGGATGCCATAGCGCGCGAGTTCCTTGGCCCAAACGACGGTCATCGACGCGACGCCGGACTTGGCCGCCGTGTAGTTGGTTTGCCCGGCATTTCCCTGCCTCGATATGCTCGAAATATTGACGATCACGCCGCCCTTGGCGAGCTTGATCATCCGTACTGCGGCTTCGCGGGCGCACAAGAACACTCCGGTCAGATTCACATCGATGACGGCCTGCCATTGCTGCAGGGACATTTTGCCGACGATTTCGCCGTCCTTGACCTTGACCAGCAACGCGTCCTTGACGATGCCCGCATTGTTGACGATCACATCCAGCGCGCCGAAATCGCGTACGACGCGATCGAGCACCTCCGACACCTGAGTCTCCGAAGAAACATCGACCGTATAGGCCAAAGCGCGCACTCCGAGCGCCGCGCATTGCACGGCCGCCGGTTCCAGGTCGGCCGCATTGAGGTCCAAGAGCGCGATATTCGCTCCTTGGCTCGCAAACCGCAGGGCAAGCGCCCGGCCGATACCGCGGGCCGCGCCCGTGACGACGATGGTTTTGTCTTTGATTTGCATGTGCCTACCCCTGGTCGCCTAGCACGGCGCTCCCTTACTCATTTCTTGTCGGGTTGCTCGGTTTTATCGTCTTCCGCGGCGGGCGGCTGCGGCTTGGAGGCCTTGAATGCGGCCATCATCGAAGCCTGTATCTTCGACCACTGCTCCATGTTCTGGCGGGCGAATTCCGCCATCGGGGCCATGGGACCCTCCAGTACCTTGGCCATCTCCGCACGCATCACCTGCTGTTGACGTACCAGGGTCCCGACGCTTTGCTCCATGTACCGCGTCAGCATTTCCTGGACCGGATTGCCATAGAATCTGATGATTGACTCGAGCAGTTCCAGGCTCAAAACCGGCGTGCCGAATTGCTCCTGTTCGGCGATCACCTGGAGCAGCACGGCGCGAGTGAGATCTTCCCCGGACTTATCGTCGATGACCTTTACTTTGTCGCCGGAGACGATCATTTTGCGCAGGTCGTCGAGAGTTACGTGCCGGCTGCCGGTCGAATCGTAAAGGCGGCGGTTCGCATATTTCTTGATGACCCGTTCATTCGCCATGATGTGTCCGCCAAGCTGGCTGCGCTGCGTTTCTTCACCTGCTCCGATCATAGCGCGTCAGTATGCATTGCACAAATCAGGGAGCGGAGGAATTAGAGCACAATTACACTGTTAATATTGCGTCGCAAAGAGCTACCCTATGAATGATTCCAACACGGCTTCTCCACAAGCGCTGCCGTTTCTGAAGGCGTGGGACAACTACGTGGCGGCGTGCCAGACTTTATTCGAGCGCCTGAGCGATGGATCGGCGGCGCCTGCCGGCGGTCCGATGCCGTTCGCGTTCCTCGAGCCCTGGAAAGATTTTGCGGCCGGCTTGGGGTTGCGGTCCGATCTCGCGGCAGGCGAGCAGTTCAAGCCGGAGGACACGTTCGCGAGTTATCTCCCCGCTCTGGGATATTCGCGCGAGTACCAGGAGATCAGTCGACGGATGCTCGATCTCACGATGCAATTTCGCCGCCGCTGTGCGGACTTCGCGCAGCAGGGCGTCGAGATCGGACAGAGCGCGCTGCAAGCGATGCAAAAGCGAAGCTCGAGCGATCAGGCGATGCTGGCTTCGCCGGCGGCGATCTACGATGCCTGGATTGACAGCGCCGAAGATGCCTACGCACAGTCCGCCCACAGTGTCGAGTTCGCGCGCCTGCTCGCCGAACTTTGCAACATATTGAGCGCATTCAAGATCGAACGCGGCAAATTGCTCGAAGCGCTCGCACGGCATCTGGACTTGCCGAGCAGAGCGGAGGTCGACACTCTGCATCGTCAGGTTCGGGATCTGAGCGCCGCAGCCAAAGCAGCCGGCGCGGCGAAAGCGGCTGGCGCGGCGAAAGCGGCTGGCGCGGCGAAAGCAACCGGCGCGGCGAAAGCAGCTGGCGCGGCCAAAACGGCCGGTGCGTCGAAAAAGCCCGCCGCAGCGAGGGGCAAGCCGCAAGCGGCGGTCAAGGCCAAACCTCGCAAGCGAGCCCCTCGATGACCGCAACTCCAGAGGCGTTCGCGCGAATGCTGCAGGACGCCGCGGCAAGGCAGGAGCGCGGCCAGTTGGCGTTGCGCGCGCTGCGCGAGATCGGCGACGTCGAGGTCGGGTTGTCCGAAAAGACCTGCGTATACGCCGAGGACAAGATTCAGCTGCACCGCTATGCGCCGCTCGCTCGGTCGGCGAAGCTTGCGCCGCTGCTGATCTGCTACGCGATGGTGAATCGGCCGTACATGCTGGATCTGCAGCCGGACAGATCGCTGATCCGCGAACTCTTGTTTTTGGGAGTCGACGTCTATCTTCTCGACTGGGGTTATCCGGATGGTACGGACCGTTTCACTCCCCTGGACGAATACATCTGCGGCTATCTTGGGCGCTGCGTGGATTTCATTCTCGCCGAGAACCAAATCGATGCGCTCAATCTGCTCGGTGTCTGTCAGGGCGGGACATTCAGTCTCTGCTATGCGGCGCTGGAGCCGCGGAAAATCGCCAACCTCATCACGATGGTGTCGCCGGTGGATTTCAAGACCCCGGAGAACTTGCTCTCGAAATGGGCGCAGCACATCGACGTCGATCTATTGACCCGATCGGGCAACGTTTCGGGTGAGATGTTGAATCTCGTCTATCTCGCCTTGATGCCGTTTCGGCTGACTCAGCAGAAGTACGTCAACCTGTTGCAGATGCAGGGCGACAAGGCGCAGCTGGAAAATTTCATGCGGATGGAGAAATGGATATTCGACAGCCCCGATCAACCGGCAAGAGCGTTTCGCGAATTCGTCCAATGGTTCTTCCAGGAAAACCGCTTGGTGCGCGGCGAAGTGGTGCTCGGCGGGAGGCAGGTGCTGCTCGAGAACATCAAGCGGCCGGTGCTCAATATATACGCGGCGAACGATCACCTCGTGCCGCCGAGCGCGAGCATTCCCCTGGGAGCGCACGTCGGCGGCGACGACTACGAAGCGCTCCAGGTCGATGTGGGCCACATCGGCATGTACGTGAGCGGCAAGGCGCGCAAGACCGTTCCCGCCGCGATCGCCCGCTGGCTGTCGGAGCGCAGCCAGGACACTAGAGCTTGATCATCACGTGGCGCGGGACGGTGTAGTCCTCGAGGGCGTAAGCCGACAGATCCTTGCCGTATCCGGAACGCTTGAAGCCGCCATGCGGCATTTCACTGACCAGCATGAAATGCGTGTTGATCCAGGTGCACCCATATTGCAGCCGGGCCGCCACGCTCATCGCCTTGCCCACATCTTGGGTCCAGACCGATGAGGCGAGCCCGTATTCGGAGTCGTTCGCCCATGCGACCGCGTCATCCGCGGCCGTGAAGCGAGTCACCGAGACCACGGGCCCGAACACTTCGCGCTGAACGATCTCATCGGTCTGCCGGGTGCCGGCCACCACGGTCGGTTCGAAGAAGAAGCCGCCGCCCGCGCGCGCCTTACCGCCGGTGGTGATTTCCACGTGGCGGGCCGCTGCCGCGCGCTCGACAAAGCCCGCAACGCGGGTGCGCTGTTCTTCGGAGATCAGCGGGCCCATTTCTACCCCGGCCTCGGTTTGCAGGCCCACCTTGAGCGAGCGCGCAGCGCCGGTGAGGTCGGCGACCAAGCGATCGTAGATCTTGGCACCGGCGTACAAACGGCAGGCCGCCGTACAGTCCTGGCCCGCATTGTAGAAGCCGAAGGTCCGCACGCCGGCGACAACGGCGTTGAGATCGGCATCGTCGAATACGATGACGGGGGCTTTGCCCCCGAGCTCGAGATGCGTGCGCTTGAGATTGCCTGCGGCCGCAGCCAGGATTTTTTGCCCGGTGGACACATCGCCTGTGAGTGAAACCATGCGCACGCGCGGGTGCGACACCAGCGGCGCGCCGACGCTCTCGCCGCGGCCGCAGATGATATTGACGACTCCTTTGGGGAAGAGCTCGATGAGCAGGTCCGCCAGTTTCAGCGCCGTCAGCGGCGTCTGTTCGGATGGCTTCAAGACCACCGTGTTGCCGGCCGCGAGCGCGGGCCCGAGCTTCCATGCGGCCATCATCAAGGGGTAGTTCCAGGGAGCGATCGAAGCGATCACTCCGACGGGGTCGCGCCGAATCATGCTCGTGTAGCCCGGCAGATACTCGCCCGCCAAGGCGCCGTGCTGGACGCGGGCCGCGCCGGCAAAAAAGCGAAACACATCGGCAATCGCGGGGATCTCGTCATTGAGCGCCGCGGCGAGAGGCTTGCCCGTGTTGTCCGATTCGAGCTTGGCGAACGCGGCGGCCTCCGTTTCGATGCGATCGGCGAGCCGCAGCAGCAGCGCCGCCCGGTCCTTGGGCACGGTTTGCGCCCAAGCGGCGGCGGCCCCTTCGGCCGCGGCCACGGCCGCATTGACTTGACTTGGGCTTGCTTCCGCAATCTCTGCAATGCACTGACCGGTCGCGGGATTCAAGACCCGCTCCGCCGCGCCTTCGCCGGCGATCAGCGCTCCATCGATCAAGAGCTTCGTCTGCATGTCAGCCTACCGCCGTGCGCTTTTTCTTTTCCACATCGTCGAAGGGCAGAGTATGTGCCAGGGCGGGTCCTTTGACGTTCTTGCCGCGGATCTCCAACCGCGTTCCGTGAACGGCGACGGGAACGTCGAGGCGCGCGATGGCCATCGACTTGCCCGTCAGCGTCGATACCATGGCGCAGGTGACGACGCCGACCTTCTTGTCGCCGGAATATACGGGATCGCCCATGTCCGCGGGCGCCTTGCCCTCGACCAGCAAACCGAAGATCTTGAAACGTTCCTTGCCCTTGAGACGCAAATGCGCATCGGCGCCGTTGAAGTCGTTCTTGCCCGGGCTCACCGTGAAGTCGAGACCGAGTTCCCAGAGACTGTCGCCCGGTGGATCCTTGTCGAAGGGATACATCTGCGACATGTCGTAGGGATAGAAAAGCAGATAACTTTCGACCCGCAAGTAGTCCAGGGTCGTGAAGCAGGTGGGAATGATGCCGAGCGATTTGCCCTCGCTCAGAATCGTGTCCCAGACGAGGCCGGCGTCTTCGCCCTTGCAAAAGATTTCGTAGCCGCGCTCGCCGGTGTAGCCGGTGCGTGAAATCGTGACCGGGCGCCCGAACAAGGTCGCCGGTGTATGGTGAAAATATTTGAGGTCGCGAATGCCGGGAACATGCTTGGCAAGAAAGTCGACCGCCACGGGGCCTTGCAGCGACAGGTCATGCAAATCATCGTCGACGATCATCGTGGCGTTGCGGCCGACGACGTATTTCGTCAGCGTTTCATGGCCCGCTCCGCTGCCGTGGACCACCATCCAGGAGTTGGGACCCATGCGGTACAGGATGCAGTCTTCGATGAAATGGCCGGCATCGTTCAGCATGCAGGCGTAGGCGGATTTTCCCGGATAGATCTTAGAAGTATCGCGCGACGTCGCATAGTTCAGCACGGCCGACGCGTGCGGCCCGACCAGATGCAGTTTCTTCAGACCCGATACGTCCATCAGGCCCGCCTTGGTGCGAATGGCCACGTGATCCTGCGCCACGTCCTTCGCATAGGTCCACGCCGTACCCATGCCGTTCCAATCTTCGAGCTTCGAACCGAGTGCTCGATGCCGGTCGGCCAGGACCGAAGTACGCCAGCTAAGTGCCATAAATCCCTCCAGAGTGAATCAAATGTGCCTGCATCGTCGTTGCCGCCGGCTATTCCGGGGCGGCACCCGGCGTGGTGGGCGCACCGTCATCGAATGGCGCCAGCCATTGCACGGCGGCGTCCCGATAACGCGTGAGTCCCTTGTAGTCGATCAGCGCCGGATGCAAATCACGCAGCACCCGATGCACCCGGCGCGCCCATTTCGGTATGGTCGCGAGCTCGCGCAGGCTGATCAGATAGCAGCGAATGCCGAACACGATGGCGTTGCTGCGCGGCAGGCGCCACAGCCCCTGCAGCTCGACGCGCAGATGCACGAGGTCGCCGGCGTTTTGCGCCGTCACCGTGGCGCGGTCCGGGCCCCAATGGGGATAGTTCTCGGGCGACGTATCGAGGCGAGGGTGCACGGTCATGGTCCAATTCAGCCGCCGCACGGGTTGACCCAATCGCAGATTGAGCAGAAATTTCAGCGCCCGATCGAAGACCCCGAGCTCGTGCGCGAGCGGTACGGGACCGTGCCATTCCTTGAATGTCATGCCGAGGTCGAAATCCAACGACCAGTCGGCCTGAGTCGTGACCGTGCCGGCCTCGGCCCACAGATCCCCTTCGCGCTGATCCATCACCACGAAATCGCCCTGCGCCTGGCGCGTGATGTAGTCCAGGGGCTCGCGCGGCAGGGTGGCGGCATCGCCAAACGTGAATTCTTGATCCAGACTCAAAGGCCGGTTGATCCAGCGCCAGCGATTGCCCTGTTTGGAGAGCGAGAAGTGCGCCGGGTAGTCCCTGGCGAGGGACTCCATGATCAGCTCCAGACAATCCCATTGCGAGCTCATCATGTGGGGCAGAGCCTGATAGCGCAGCGGCTCTGCCGCCAGCACGATGGCGCGCTCGCGGCATTCCGCGACATAGTGCTCGTCGACGTCGAAGGCGAACTCCGTGACCGACCCGGGCGGACCCGGCAGGTGCGGTTCGATATTCACCGAATACATGTAGGCATCTTCCGAAAAGGGCAGCGGGAACCGCCGAATCGCCTGCGGGCTGTTGCGAAAGCTGAAGTCGTCGCGAAAGGTCTCGTGGGGTTTGAATACCGCGCTCATACATACCTCCCGGGGAGACTAGAGATCCAGCACCAGGCGCCGGCACTGCGCCCGCGAAACGCAGGGCATGATGCTCGTGCCCTTGGCTTTCTCCGCGTCCGACAGAAAATGATCGTTGTGGACCAGTTGGCCGTCGAACTCCAGCACCCGCGTCTGGCAGAAGCCGCACACACCGCCGCGGCAGAGATAAGGTACTTCCACCCCGGCGGCCTCGATGCTCTCGAGCAGGCTTTGATCGGGGGGCACATGCACGCTGATTTTAGCGCGGGCGAGGAATACCTCGAAGGCGTCGCCGACCGGCGGGGCGCTGAATTGCTCCCAATGAATATGGCTATCGGGCCAGCCGCAGGATTGGGCGGTGTCGATGACATGCTTGATCATGCCGGCGGGGCCGCACACGTACACGTGGGTGCCCAAGGGCTGCGCCGCCAGGAGCGGCTCGAACGGGATGAGCTGTGCCTCACTGTCGTAGTACATGTGAAGGCGGTCGCCCTCGCGCCGGCGCAGGCGCTCCAAGAATGCGGCGTGCTCGGGCGAGCGAACGGAGTAATGCATCTCGTAGGGTACGCTGCCGCCATGCAGGTCCTCGAGCTGTGCAAGAAAGGGCGTGATGCCGATTCCGCCGGCGATCAGGACGTGCTTGCGGGCGATCTTGTCGAGGCCGAACAGATTCACCGGGTGCGCAATTTCCAGGCGGCTGCCGACCTTGACCGTGTCGTGCATGAAGTGCGAGCCGCCGCGGCTTTCTTCCATGCGCCGAACGCCGATTTCATACGTGTCCAGCTGTTGCGGCGAGCCGAGCAGGGAATAGGGGTTGCGATGCACGCGCCCCGCGCCCTGCATCACGACGATGATATGCGAGCCGCCGGAAAACACCGGCAAGCTTCCGCCGCCCACCGGCGCCAGCTTGAAATGCTTGATCAGCGGCGTCACCTGTTCGATGCCGATGACCTCGACAGCAAGGGTCTGCGCGTCGTTCAAAGGAAAACCTCCTTGAGCGGCGGCAATTCACCCGGCGCTTCGGCATCGGCCATGACGCCCATGTAGGCGGCGAGGCGGCGCGAATAATGGTCGCGCACCAGGAGCCATCTTGCGCACCCGACGCAGCGCACGATATTGGTCCGAACGTTCTCGGTGGTGGCCCTGCAGTGGATGCAGTACACGCGCCGCGCCAGGCTGCCGCACTCCTCGGCGCGAATCTCGTCCTTGTTGAGATTGAATTCGAGCGCAATTTTCATCGCGAGGCCGATGAAGCTCTCGGGTCCCGCGACATAGAGGCGGGTGCCCATCAACGATTGCCCGAGTATCGCCCTGAATTGGGCGAGCAGCGCGGGCGTGTTGGGAAACGCGCGCACCTCGCCCACCGCGGCGGCTTCGAATTGTTCGAGCTCGCTCCCGGAGCCCAAGTCCGGGACGAACAGCACCCGCGTGTGCTGCAATGACTGCGCCGCGGCGCCGCGCATCTCGGCAATGACCCGCAGCAGGGGCGCGGCGCCGACGCCCGTCCCGAGCATCAAGTGGTAGCGGCCGCGGGTGTCGGCTTGCAGCGGTGCGTAGACAGGCTTGCTTTTGATCCCAGTGACCAGCATGGCTAGTACACCGCGAGCCGATGCGTGACGGCGACGACGGCGATCCCCACCGCCAACACGACGTATGGCCAGATGCCCGCCCGCTTGATGATGCGTTCACCGCCGACCATTTCCAGGTCGTCCGCCATCTCGCGCGGAAAGGTACCCTTGTCCTGCACATAGTGGCGGTAAATGAACACGGGCACGATGAGCGCGGCAAAGATCAGACCGGTCTTGAGCGTGCCAGCGCCGTAGACGTCCGCCCCGAATCCCATGAAGGCAAGATTCACGAAGGACAATACCGCACCGGCCGCAAGAATCCAGGTCGGAGCACGCCACGGCCTTTCCTGCCGGGGGCGGTCGAGCCGGTGAATCCAGCCGGCGTTCAAATTCAAGAAATTGAAGATCAGATAGCCGATGTTGGCGGCGCCGATGACGAACACCGAATCGGACAGCAACAGCAACACCAGGTTGAACCCGAGATTGGTGAGCATGGCATTGGTCGGCGCACCGTGCGAGTTCGCCTTGGCAAGGTATTTCGGCAGCCATCCGTCGAGCGATGCCTGGTAGAGCGTGCGCGAGGAGCCCGCCATGGACGTCATGAGAGAGAGCACCAGCGCAAGGATCAACATGATCACCACGACCACGCCGACGAGCTGACCCGCATGCACCATTTTGGACATGACCGCGGCGACGCCCATGCCGCTGTATATGTCCGGCGCCAGCATGCCGCCGTACTCCGCCGCTGTGGTCACGTTGCCGGCGGAATCGACGACCGCGGGGTGTACCAAGGCGCCCAAACCAAGAAAGCCTTGGAAAGCGAACGGCACCAGGGTGTACACGACTACGCACAGCAATCCGGAATAGAAAATCGCCTTGAAAGTGTCGGTCTTGGGATTCTTGAACTCCCCGGTGTAGCACACCGCCGTTTCGAAACCGTAGGTGGACCAGGCGGCGAGGAACATGCCCGCGGCAATCACGGTGATGCCCGCCATATTCAACGTGCCGTCGGTGATGCGCCCCATGGCGTCATGCGCCAACGGCGCAAGCGGGAAAAAGTTCGCCTTGACGATGTCGCCCGTCAGGAGGGGCACGATGCCGATCAGCAGCAGCGGAATCATCGCCGAGATTCCCAGGATCTTGGTGGTATTCGCCGAGCGCAGGATGCCCCCGTCCTGAATGAATTTGACCGCGAGCAGTATGACGGCGCCGAGCACGAACACGGCGTTGATGCGCAAGCTCAAGCCCGTCTTGAGATATGCGAGATCGAGCAGCGTGAGTTGCCAGGTATTGATTGCCGCATCCGGTGCGAACAGGCCGCTCAATATGTAGCCGGCGGCGAGCGCCGAGCCCGTCGCCTGCACGGGCGACCACGCAAACCAGTTGCACCACACCGAGATCGGCGCGACGAGTTTGCCGTAGCGCACCCAGGCGATCGCGCCGTAGATCGAGGTACCGCCGGCCTTGTTGGGAAAAAGCCCCGCAATTTCCGCATATGTGAAGGATTGGATGAAGCCCATCGCGATCGATGCGGTCCAGATGACCCAGGATAGCTTGCCCACGGTTGCTGCCACCGCACCAATCGAGAACAGCACCAAGGGCGGCACGCCGCTTGCCACCCAAAAGGCGCCGGTCCAGTCGATGCCGCGCTCGAGCCCCGCGTT
The DNA here is from genome assembly GCA_035569355.1 of Steroidobacteraceae bacterium. Lineage (GTDB taxonomy): Bacteria > Pseudomonadota > Gammaproteobacteria > Steroidobacterales > Steroidobacteraceae > Bog-1198. The sequence continues at coordinate 19,354 of DATMNF010000144.1, read as the reverse complement.
CTGGGCGCTGGTTTCCCCGGCGGCTGCTTCAGCAATCGAACTCATGCGAATTCCTCATTAGAACAGTCGCCGCAACTCCTCGGCGATCTCGAAAATGTCTCCCACAATGCCATATTTCGCCACGCCAAAAATCGATGCCTCGGCGTCGCTGTTGACCGCGACGATGGTGCTGACGTGCTTCATGCCTGCGAGGTGCTGGATTGCGCCGGAAACTCCCATGGCGATGTAGAGCTTGCAGGCGCTCGCCGTCTTGCCGGATTGGCCGATCTGGCGGCTCTTCGGCAGCCAGCCCGCGTCGGCGATGGGCCGCGAACAGCCCAGAGTCGCACCCATCGCATCCGCCAACTCGCGAAACTGCGGAACTTTGGCCTCTTCGCCGATGCCGCGACCGATGGTCAGAATAAACTCGGCGGCCGACATGTCAACATCATCGCCGGCGCTCAATTCAACGAATTCACGACCCGACGCGCGGCTGGGCAGCGCAGGCGCATCGAAGCTCGTGATCCGCGGGGAAGCGGGCTGCTCCGGGGCTTTGAACACGTTCGCGCGGATCGCCAGCAACACAGTGCCGCGACCGGGGAAGTCCACTTCGACACTGACCTTCTGACCGTAGCCGCCGCGCGTTGCGACGAGCTCGCCTTCGACGCGCCCGACATTGAAAACATCGGTCGCGAACCCGAGCCCCATGCGTGCCGCGAGCGCCGCTGCGAAGCCGAACGAATCGACGCTGTGCGCGACCAATATCACTTCGGGACTGCGCGCGGCGATCAGCGCCGCCACCGCTGACTCAAAGGTGTCCGGATCGAATTCAGCGCTGCCGACTTTCACGCTCACGATCTCGTCCACTCCCGCGACGCTCAGGGCGCCGTGAAAGCGGTCCGGCGAGTCGCTCAATATCGCGACCGCCACTTCCTCTCCCGCGCGGCGCAGCCCTTGGGCGGCGCCCACCAACTCCAGGGATACGGGACGCAGCTCCCCGCGCCGCTGTTCCGCAATGACCAGAATGCCGCTCATCGGTCGGCCCCCTTGAACTCACGAATGATTTCAGCCAGACGCGCCGCTTGCTGCGCGGCATCCCCTTCGATGAGCTGCGCACGGCCCTTATCCGGGATGTACATACGGCGCACGCGCGACAAGGAGCCTGCCTCGCCGACGTCGGCAGCCCCCAAGGCAACGTCCTCCAAGGACAACACCTCGATAGGCTTTGCGGCGGCCTGTTTGATGCTGCGCAAGCTTGCGTAGCGCGGTGTGTTGATGCCGAGCTGAATGGTCAGCACCGCAGGGCATTGAATCTGTACTTCATGCAGCAGACCGCCCTCCAGTTCGCGCCGGAAAACCGCTGATTGGGCTCCCGGCGCGAGTGCTAGGGTGCTCACGACCGCCGCGTGCGGCCAACCAAGGAACGCCGCCGTGGCGATGCCGGTCGATGCAAATGCATGGTCGGAGGATTGCACGCCTGCAAACACCATATGCGGCGCCTCGCGCTTGGCCACCGCAGCCAGCACCCGCGCGATGGCGATGGAATCGGAGTCCTCGATCGCCGCATCCCACACCCGAATCGCCCGATCCGCGCCCTTCGCCAGACATTTGCGCAAGGACTCGTCGGCGTCGTCGGGCCCCACCGAGACGACGACCACTTCCACAGGTTCGGCCGCGGCCTCCTTGATCTTGACGGCTTCCTCCAACGAAAAATCGTCCCATTCATTCAAATCGCGAATGAAGAAGTCCGGGTCGACGTCGCGCCCGTCGGCGCGGATCTCGAAGTCTTCGTCGAGGGCCGCAACCTGTTTTACGGCGACTAGAATTTTCACGCGGCCACCTCGTCGGCGCGCAGTGACGGAATGGCTTCGCGAATGAGTTCTATGAGTTCCTTGACCACGAATTTGCCCTCGTTGCCGGTGGTTTTGAGCGCGTCCTCGAACATGGTGAGATCCTTCGGGCAGCTGACCACGTACACATCGAGCCCCGGGATCGCGGCCGCTTCCTTCATCCTATTTTGTGCCGGTTTCTCCGTACCCACGGGGTCGGGGATCCAAATTCTGCCGCCCCCGGCGCCGCAGCAGAAAGAATTCGCCTTGCAGCGACCCATCTCGATGAGTTCACAGCCGAGCAGCGCCAATAATTCCCGCGGCGCGTCATATCCCTTGTTGAACCGGCCGAGGTGGCAGGGGTCGTGAAAAGTGACGCGGTATTCGAGCGGCTTGGTAACCCGCAAGCGCCCTTGCGCGAACAATCGCTTCGTCAGCGTCGTGTAGTGCTCGATTTCGTATTTGCCGCCGAAGTCGGGATATTCGTTGCGAATGGTGTTGAAGGAATGAGGGTCGGTGGTGACGACGCTCTTGAATGAAGCACTCGAGAGCGACTTCACATTGCCGGTTGCGAGCACTTCGTAGAGCCCTTCCTCGCCCACTCGCCGAACATCGTTGCCGGCATTGGACTCGCCGTCGTAAAGAATCCCGAAATCGACGCCCGCCTGATGCAGCAGCGAAGCGAATACCTGCGAGACCTTCTGATTGCGGGGATCGAACGACGCGTAATCACCGACGAACCACAGCACGTCGACCGGTTCTTTGCGCGCATCCTTGACCGGGAAGGGCAGGCCTTTGGTCCACGCCCCGCGCTTGCGCTTCGACTCTCCGAATGAATTACCGGTTTTGTGGATCGTCTGCAGCGTCTTGGTCAGCAGCGGATCCATCGCACCGTCTTCGACGAGCTTGCGGCGCATCTGCACGATGATCGGCACGTGCTCCACGGCAACCGGACAAATCTCGACGCAGGCCATGCAGGTTCGGCATGACCACAGGGTTTCCATCGCCACTTGTCCGGGAGCCTTGCCGTGAACGTCGAGTTCGGCGGCGTCGGGGATGACTCCCGACTCGAGCGTCGCGTGGGCAAACTCGCGCAAGCTCAGTATCACGTCGCGCGGCGACAGCGGTGCGCCGACCGCGCGTGCCGGGCAGGCTTCGTGGCAGCGGCCGCATTTCGTGCAAGCGTCGAGATTGAGCAGTTGCTTCCAATTGAAATCGGTGATCTTTGCGGCGCCGACCTGTTCCACCGAGTCGGGAACCCGCGGCAACCTCTGCGCCGCCAGAGGATCTCGGACCATCAATGAGGCCGCCGCCGTAAAGATGTGCTTGACCTTGGTGAAAGGGATCAACGCGATGAGGACGAGCGCGATCAGACCGTGAAACCACCAGAGGCCATGCCGCAGCAGCCCAGCACCTCCTGCTCCGAGACCCATCGCGCGCATTCCCTGCGCCGCCAACGCACCCACGGGAGACCACCAGCGGGTATCCCACACGTCTGCTTGGGTCTGCAGCCAAACGAGCCTGGCTCCTTCCAGGACATAGCCCGTAAAAGCAATGATCAGCAGTATCCAGAGGAACGCCCAATCCTCGCGGCGGTATTGGGGCCGGTCGAAGTCCGGATCGCCCGGCCCCCGGTCGGGCCTCGCATAGTCGAGTTTCGGCAGCCGCAACCAGCCGCGTCGATACATCATGTAGACGAGGCCGGCGATCAGGGCGACTCCGGCCACATCCAGCACGAGCGAGAAAATCAGGTAGAAACGGCCGTGCCAGAATCGGATTCCGAACAGAGGTTCGAGAATGTCGTATTCCAGGGTGATGGTCGCGGTACCTGCGAACAGCAGCACGAATCCGTAGAAAATCAGGCGATGCGCGTTCCCCGCCGCCGGATCGCGCCGGTCAACCGTGCGCCCGCTGAACACCGAGGAGAGCATGGCGAGGAACCGGGTCCAAACTCCGCCCTCCAGATGCAACGCCGCGCCGCGGCGATACTTTCGGATCTGCACGTAAACGCCATAGCCGAACACCGCGATCGCGGCGTACCCGAGCACGTAAAAGAGCCGCACTTCGGCTGCCGAAAACGCCTCGAACAAAATCCGAGTGACAGCGTCAGTGCGGCTCACGATCAGGTCTTGTACTCGAGCTCAAAGTTTCCGCCGGGCATGTGCGCCGCACCCCAGACGGCCACTTCGCGCTTGTACGGCAGCGGCTGTTGCGCCTTGGGCTCCTCTATTTCGCGCGCCAAGCGCTGGCCGGTAAATGTCGCGTCGGCAATCAGCCGCGGCGCTTCGGCGTCGCCGATCAAGTAGACATCCTTGACGCCGTTCTTCTGCCACTCGCCCTGGCGAGCCTTGAGCTCGGTGTACAGGCGGTTATTGGAATGCCGGCCCGTGACCAGCACCAGCGAGTCGAAATCCACCCAGCGCTGGCTCTTGTTGGGCTCGCGCGGCACCTGACCGCGGCCGCGATAGGTGCGCTTGGAGCCCTCGCCGAAAATGTCGTACACCTCCAAACGGCCTTTTTCGATGCGTGAGCTGAACGCGTTGTGAATTTCCTTGATGTGCAGCTCATGCATGCGCCGCATCATGTTCGGATACTCCAGGGTGAAGTGCATGTAGTTCGCCAAGTGCACGCCCGTGATCACCGTCACTTCGTGTCCCGCGACGGCGAGCTTCTCCGCCAGGCTCGGCGCCATGAAATAGGTGTCGGCGTTCAGGATCACGACGCGCTTGCCGATGGCTTTCTTGCCTTCGAGCACCTGTTCCGGGGTGAGCTGGTCGGGTTTCGAGGCATCCGCGCCCGGGATCGGGTCGTGGCTGAGGCAATTGGTGCCATCCGTATTCCAGGAAGAACCGGTGGCGATGACGATTTTCTCGGCGCCGTAGGCGAGGGCGGCGTCCGCCGTCATCGGCTTTTGACCGAGCGCCACTTGGCTCTGCTTGTTCTTTTTCACGAGCTTGTTGATCTGCAGCTCGCGGTAGTCGCGGTGGTAGCCCCATTCGCCGAGTCCGGGCAGCGTGATGACGGAATTCAAGTGGCCGCCAATCTTGGCTGCCGTGTCGTAGAGATGCACGGTGTAGCCGCGCTCCAGCAGCACACGGGCGCATTCCGAGCCGGAAGGCCCGGCGCCCACGACCAATATCGAGTCGTCGGAGCCGCGCTTCGGAAATTTTTCAGGATGCCAGCCGCGCCGGTACTCCTCACCCGCAGTCGCGTTCTGCGTACAGATCATCGGCGGACCGCCGATTTCCCACCGCGAAATGCACACGTTGCAGCCGATGCAGACGCGGATGTCGTCGTAGCGGCCTTCTTCGATCTTCTTCGGCAGCCAGGGATCGGAGATCGACGGCCGCGCCGCGCCGATGATGTCGGCGATTCCCTTGGTCACGATTTCGGTCATCTTTTCCGGATCGGTGAAGCGGCCCACGCCGAGCACCGGCTTCTTGGCGACTTGCTTGACGAATCGGGTCCACGGCACCTGATGGCCCTGTTGATAGAACCTGGAGGGACCGGCGTCCTCTCCCCACTCGGCGATGTCGCCGACATCCACGTCCCATAGATCCACGAGCGGATCCGCCAAGGCGATGAATTTCATGCCGTCATTCTCGACTTCGATTCCGGACTCGCCGTACAGCGTATCGACCGCGAAGCGGGTGGCGATGGCGCAGTCGTGCCCCACGGCGCGCCGGACCTTTTCCAAGCTCTCCAGCCAGAAGCGGGCGCGGTTTTCCAGCGAACCGCCGTACCCGTCCGTGCGCTTGTTGTAATAGGGCGAGAGAAACTGCAGCGGCAAGTAGGAGTGTGCGCCGTACACGTAGACGATGTCGAAGCCGGCGTCGCGAGAACGCAAGGCGGCGTCCACGTAGTACTGCTGGACCATGGCGATGTCGTCCAGGTCCATTTCCTTGCAGTAGGTCAGAGTTTCGAATTCCGAGGCGTATTGACTCGGGCCCCGCGGCGTCGCACGCGACTCCATGCACGGCGCATGGGACGCGCCGTACCAGAGCTCGACTCCCGCGAGGGAGCCGAAGTGGTGGATGTGATCGGTCATGGCGCGCAAGTTGCGCACGTCGCCCGCATCCCATATGCGCGCCGACAAGCGGTGCGTGTCATCCGATTCGGGGTGAATCGAACAATACTCGGTATTGATCCCCGCCCAACCGCCTTCCGCCTTCAACGAACGGTGCGCTGCCTGGAAGCCCGGCTTGTCGGAGCCCGCGCCGATGCAGTGCGGGACCTGATAGAACCGGTTGCGCAGCGTCTTGGGGCCGACTTTGATCGGCTGAAACAAAATGTCGTGTTTTGGATCGCGCGCCATACTCTTATCCTCTCGCTTTTGGAGCGGTGTTTATTTGGGAAGGGCTCGCCCCTCAGGGCGAGGAACTCGTATCATATTCTCGATCGAACGGCGCTGGCCAGGCGAGCGCCGCCGGCCGCGCGACCGCCGCGCCGGACGGAAGTGCGTGGCGAGAAACCTGAAAGTGCGCGGGCATCGGAAATAAATAACATGCCAATTACTGTAGTGCAAATTAATTGCGTGCAGTGTAAATTGACTTGCACGCGCATGGAAGCCGCAGGCCGTGCGTGACCATGGACCACCGATGAGGCCCCGCGTGGCGCGTTCAACCAAAAACCCCAGACAGGGCGTGCTTTCTGCGGCCTCTTCGAAAAACGTGGGGCGGCAACTGGGCGCCGCCGCAAGGCGCGTGCGCGAGAGCCAGGACCTGACGTTGACGGATGTGGCCTCCTCGGCCGGCATCAGCGCGGGAATGCTCAGCCGATTGGAAACCGGTCACGTCACCCCCAGCTTGGAAACCTTGGTTGCGCTGGCGGGCGCGCTAGGCGTTCGGCCCGCACTGCTGCTGCAACAGGTGGGCGGGGACGAGGAAGGGGCTCAGCGGGTGCCCGCCGGCCAGGGGCTCGAGGTGGTGCGGCGCGGTACCCGCCGCGGTCATACCTACCATCTGCTCGCCGCTCAGCGCGGCCCACGAAAATCGTTCGAACCCTTTCTCGTGACGCTGACCGACAAGAGCGAAGTGTTTCCGGGCTTTCAGCACCCGGGCACGGAATTCATCTACCTCCTGGCCGGATCGCTCACCTATCGTCACGGTAGCCACAGCTATCCGCTGGAGGCGGGCGATTCCCTGAGCTTCCGCGGCGACGTACCGCACGGCCCCGAGACCTTGGACAAGGTACCGATTCGGATGCTGTCGATCATCATTTACGACGAGGAAGCATGACGAGCGCGGTCGCTTAGTCAAATTGCCGCCCCGCACCGCCGCAACGGCGATACAGTAAGACACCTCATCCAGGGAAGGACCGACATGAAGTTCTCAGCGCTGCTCTTGTTCCTCCTCGCGTCGATGCAACTGTGCGGCTGCGCAAGCAATCCGCAGCTGCCTGTAACGTTCGCCGACGGTGCGCTGACCGCGCAGAGCGGCCGCTTCGGTGTGGCGATGACGGCCTTACCCAAGGTGGACACCTCGTTTCCCGGCGCCGGCTGCCTATTGTGCTTGGCGACCGCCGCCACGGCGAACTCTTCTCTCACCAAACACGCGCATATGCTTACCGCCGAGGATATGCTGATGCTCAAGGACGGCGTCGCCGACAGACTGCGCAAGAGGGGTCTCGAGGTGACCGTTGTCGCGGAGAATTTGAGCGTCAAGCAACTGAAGGACTTCTCCGGCGGCGGCTTCAACTTCGCCAAGAAGGACTTCAGGGTCCTCAAAGACAAATACAAAGTGGATCACCTGGTGGTGATCGACATCACGAGCCTGGGTTTCGTGCGAAATTACTCATCCTACATTTCGACGGGCGATCCGACGGCGGAACTCATCGGCACCATATCCGTGGTCAATCTCTCGACCAACGCCTATGATTTTTTCCTGCAGATCAATCAGATGAAAGGGGCGGAAGGCGCCTGGGATGAGCCGCCTGATTTTCCCAACCTGACCAATGCCTACTACTCGGTCGTCGAGTCAGGCAAGGACGCCGTTCAGCATCCATTTTAGCGAGAGGAAGGACCGTGAATGTGTGCAATTTGCACCGCGCGATCTTGGCAATAGCATCTTTCGCGCTGAGCGCAGGGACTATTCCCGTCTGCGCTGCCGAGGAGATTCCTGCTGACCGTGAGATGAGCATTCCTGCCTTGTCCATGCGGGTGCCCAAAGAAGATCTGGTGTCCTTCGCCGCTCTCGCCAACGAGGACTCGGTCACAGGCCAGCCGGGCTCCATGATGTATGCAGGTCCTGCGCCCGCCGCCCTTGTTGGCGTCATTGCCCATGGCGTGATTGAGAGTCACAGGCAGGCCAAGGAAAAGAAAAATAAGAACAGCCTGTCCGATTTGGTGCTCGCGCCGTATCAGCATTCACTGAGTCATTTCACGAATGCCGAGTTGATGCGCCGCGCGCTGGATGGTTTGACGACGCACGGCGACAAAGCGCTCATAGGGTTTTCCGAACGGGCCGGACCCGGGTGGCTGATCGAATGCCTGCCGCAGTTTTTCATGACCCAGGACGCGAGGGCCCTGGTCCTGCAAAATTCCATCGTCATCCATAGTCCGGATGCGGCATCGCCCGCTACTTTCAAGAATGTCGTCGAAGTCGTGGAGGAGCCGCGCGATACAGTCGGCAAGGACACGGAAAACACTTGGATGATCCAGGACGGGGCGTTTCTGGCGAGCGCGAGCGTGGATCTGCTGCGCGAATCCGTCGATCTGGCGCTGCGCGAAATCCATGGCGACTTCGCCGGTCATGCCGCTGCGTATCACACGGTACGGTATCCACGGGGAGGCGCCGAGAGAATGGAGCGCGCGCAAATCCTGAGCGAAAGCCCGCAGCGCCTGGTGCTCAAAACCCTGCGCGGATGGATCATGTCGGTTCCCGTGGTTGCGGAGGCATCCGGGCAGAGCGGCGCGACCGCGAGTCGATAGCTCATGCGCGGCAATCACGGCTCCGCAAGGGTCATTGCGGCGAGCTTCGCTTCGATTCGTGCCCCGAAATAGGCCTGAGGGTTCGATGCGTCGACGTGCTCGCGGCGTTCCCGGGCGGCGATGGCCGCTCTTGCGGTATCGAAGGCATTGCGCAGCGAGCGCGCAGCGGGCAATGCATCGCGATAAAACGCCTCGCCGAAATAGGTCAAATCACGATCGTTCGAACAACCGAACGAGGTGCGGTCCGCTGCCGCGGCCGTGATTACGATGGTTTGCGGGTCCTTCAGGCGATCGATGAAGGCGCCCGCGTAGCACGCCGAAATGATGATCACGCGCCATTTGATCCCCGAATCGCGCAGGGCGTCGGCGAGATCCTCGTCCGTCAGATCCTGAAGCGGCAGCTCGGCATTAGCGACGACGATTGCGGGATCCTCGGCGCCATGCGAGGAGATCGACAGGAACAGCACGTCTCGGTCGAGACTCATCCGCGAGCCGAGGCCGCGCAGGGCGTACTTCAAACCGGATACGGTCGCGAGTGGAGCGCTTTCCAAGTCGCGTTGATCATTGATCAGCGAAACGCTTCTGGTGCCGATGCCGTATCGTTCTCCGAGCACCCTCGAGGCCAAGCCGATTTCCTCGGCGAACACCTTTTCGGCTCCGAAACCGGCGAATCCGAGGAAGAACGCCTGCGGCTTCGGCGAACTCGCGCCGCCCAACGCCTGCAGCGACTCGTCGATGCGCGCCGCCTGTCCAAACAAGATGGCCTCGCTGTCCGCGGGCGAGTTGTCCGCTTCGACCGCCGCCGCTTCGAGCGGGGTCCACACGTCGGGAATGACATCCAGCCTATCGGTGAGCCAGCCGAACCCCACCAGGAACAGGAGGCCGGCACAGGCAGCCGCGCGCTGCGTTTGTCCGGTGAGGGCATGCAGCCCGCGCGCCAAGTACAAGAGTGTGTAGAGGCCTACGATGACGGCCGCGCCCAAGAACCACGCGGGATCGAGATACAAGGCGACCACGCTTGCGAAGACCAGCGGCACCGGCACCGCTCCCATCGCCAGCGTAACAGCGGACCCGAACGCGGGTGCCGGACGCGCACGCGACCACAGCAGCGCGCCGAGTCCCAGAATGGCCAGCACGTACCAGGCGAGCAGTGGAATTCCGCCGGGGAAGAACTGCGGCTTCGGTTGCGATTGCCATCGGTCGATGGCAACCCAAGACGAAAGCCATGCCGCAGCCATGATCAGCGTTGGCCGCAGCGGATTGCCGGACGGCGCCGACCGCACCGGCTTCAGGAGCCAAAGGCGCAGCAGCGCCGTGCGCCAAGCTTGCGGGGGAGAATCGATGTGCGTTGCGGGATCATTCATGGCATCGGCGATGATAACTTAAGACTATTAGGGCACCCCGATGTGCGGTATGTTCCAGCGCGGCGTCGAGCAAATCGATCGGCAATGAGGAGCGTGAATGGCCGTATATAGGCTGGGGGATGTATCTCCGACGATAGCGGCGAGCGCGTACGTCGCGCCGAGCGCCTCGGTGATCGGCAAAGCCGTGCTCGGCGAGCACAGCAGCGTCTGGTTCGGCGCGACCCTGCGGGGCGACAACGAACTCATCAGCATTGGCGCCGGCAGCAACGTGCAGGACGGAACGGTCATGCACACGGATCCCGGCTTTCCGCTCATGGTGGGAGCCAATGTCTCGATCGGCCATCAGGCCATGCTGCATGGCTGCACCGTCGGTGAAGGGTCTCTGATAGGCATCCAGGCCGTGGTACTGAACGCGGCCATCATCGGCAAGGGCTGCCTGGTCGGTGCCGGCGCCGTCATTACCGAGCGTAAGGTGTTTGCGGACGGCACCCTCATCCTCGGCGCGCCTGCCAAGGTGGTGCGCGAGCTGACCTCCGAAGAGCGGGACGGCATCATCAAAATCGCTGCCAACTATGCCGCTCGCGGTGCTTACTACAGAGACTACCTGCAGCGGCTGGCGAGCGGCGATACGCCGTAGCTTAAGGTCACTGCGCCGGCTGCTTGTCCGGTTTGCTGGCCTGCTTGCCTCCATCCTTGTCGGGTTTGTCCGCTTTCACCGCGGCCTTGGTCTTTTCGGCGCCGTGTTTTGCCGCTGCGGCAACCCCTTGGGCTCCCTGCTTGGTTGCGACGGCCACTTCGTGTGCGACCTCTTTGGCCGTCTCGGCCACTTGTTGGGCGCCTTCCTTTGCGGCCTGCGCTACGACCTTGGCGTCACGCTTGACGGTCGTACCGACCGCCTTGGCGCCCGCCGACACGTTTGCGGCCACGTCGGCCGGCGGATCCTCTGCCTGCGCGCCCATCGGTGCTGCCGCCGAACCGAGCACCGCAAATACGCTCGAAACCGCCAAGCCGAGAAGCTGTCTTGTCATGGTCATCACCGCCGTTTCTAATCGAACACGCTGCCGTACTTCTCTCGAAGCACCGTTTTCTGGATCTTGCCAGTTCCCCCCACCGGGAGCGATTCGAGAAATATGACGTCATCCGGCACGCACAAGCGCGCCACCCGCCGCGACAGGAACTCCAAGATCTCCTCCCGCTCCAGAGTCCGTCCCTGCTTGCGCACGACGAACAGCAACGGTCTCTCCTGCCATTTCGGATGCTTCACGCCGATGACCGCCGCCGCGGCGACTGCCGGATGACCGGCGGCGGCATTTTCCAGGTCGATCGAGCTGATCCATTCCCCGCCGGTCTTGATGAGATCCTTGACCCGATCCCGGATCTGCATGACGCCATGGGCGTCGATGGTCGCGATATCTCCCGTGGGAAACCATCCCCCCACCAGCGGTGAGGTCTCGCCTCTGTAGTATCCGCTCACGATCCATTGCCCGCGCACCATGAGCTCGCCTTGCGATATGCCGTCGCGCGGCAGAGCGGCGCCGCGTTCGTCAACCACTTTGATTTCAACGCCGAACACGGTCTTGCCCTGCTTGGCGATGATCGAATGCCGGTCCGCCGGCGGCAACGTCATCTGCGCCGCATCCAGCGCGCTCAAAGTCGCCACCGCCACGGTCTCCGTCATCCCCCAGCCTTGCCGCACGTCGATCCCGTATCGATCGCACAAGACACCGATCAATGGCCGCGGCATCGCCGAGCCGCCGGCGATAATGCGTTGCAGGGTCGACCAGCTCAAGCCATGCTGCTCGAGATACTGCACCAACCCTAACCAGACGGTAGGAACTGCCGCACTGACCGTAACCCCCTCCGTTTCCATCATTTCATACAATCCGGCGCAGTCGAGGCGCGGCCCAGGCAGGGCCAACTTCGCGCCGCCGATCAAGGCGGCATACGGAATGCACCACCCATTGACGTGGAACATGGGCACGATCGGCAGAATGGTCTCTCGAGGCGAGACCGATAGCAGTCCGGGAGCGCAGACCATCATCGCGTTCAGAACGATCGAGCGGTGCGTAAACATCGCCCCCTTGGGGTTTCCGGTCGTGCCCGAGGTGTAGCAAAGAGCAGCGGCGCTGCGTTCGTCGAATTCCGGCCATTCGAATTGGTCGCTGTGCCCTGCAATCAATTCCTCATAGCAACGCAGGCCCGGGATCCCGTCGATCGCAGGCATGTTCGCCCTGTCGCACAGGCAAACCCAAAGCGCGACATTGCGGCAATGGGGCGCTATCGCCTCGACCAAACCGGCGAAGGTCGAGTCGAACAACAACACGCAATCCTCGGCGTGGTTGATGACATAAATCAATTGGTCGGGATGCAGGCGCGGGTTGCAGGTATGGATCACCAGGCCGCTTCCGGAAACTGCGTAATAGGCTTCCAAATGCCGATGGTTGTTCCACGCAAGCGATCCGACCGAGGCACCGGCGTTCAACCCCAAGTGCCGCAAGGCGTTCGCCAGCCGCCGCGCGCGCGCAGCGCAATCCGCGTACGTGTACGCGAAGACCGGCCCGTGCGTCTCGCGCGAGACGATCGGCGTATCGCCGAACTGCGCCGCCGCATGCTCCAAGATCCCGGAAATGAGCAAAGGCCGATCCATCATCAGTCCGGGCTGCAGCATCACCAGTCCTCTCCATGCATCCAATGATCGGCGTCCAACGTATCTCCTTCAGCCTTTGACCGTTGCTTCCTTAACCAATCGAAGGGGATTTCAATGAAAGCGAATTTGCCGAGTCGCTTGGGCTTGTTGGCCGCGGCGATGTTTCCATTATATGCCTTGGCGTCGAGCCACCGGGAGGCGCCGGCGATCGCCGGGCAGCCGCGCGTCGATGGCACGGACTTCTACATGTTTCGCAGCTACGAACCGGGACGCAGCGCATACGTGACCTTGATCGCCAACTACATCCCACTGCAGGATGCGTACGGCGGCCCGAACTATTTCAATCTCGACCCCAAAGCGGTCTATCGCATTCATGTCGACAATGACGGCGACGGCGTTGACGACTTGCGATTCGATTTTGTTTTCACCAATAGTTACAAGAACTTGGCGGTCACCGCCGGGGGCGAGAAGATCCCCGTGCCGTTGATCAATATTGGGCCCGTCGATGCGGCCGGTACGAATCTCAATGTCATCCAAAGCTATTCGATCACGCTGACGCGCAATGGGCGTCGCGAAGCCGTGGGGAACGCCACACTCGGTGGATCCAAATTCTATAAGCCCACCGACAATATCGGCAATAAATCGATCGCCGATTACGCGGGCTACGCCGCGCATTTCATCTACGATGTAAGCATTCCCGATTGCTCGCTGCCGGGGCGCGTGTTCGTCGGCCAGCGCAAAGACGGCTTCGTGGTCAATCTCGGCGAGGTCTTCGACTTGGTGAATACCAATCCGGCGGGACCGCGCGACGGCGAACCGAACACCCTCGCCGACAAGAACGTCACGTCCATCGCGCTCGAAGTGCCCATCGCGTGTCTGGCACACGGCAAGGATCCGGTGATCGGCGCGTGGACCACGGCCAGCCTTCCCCTCAACGATGGCGACCAGGCGGGCGACGATTCGCACCAGGTGTCGCGACTCGGCATGCCGCTGGTCAACGAATTGGTCATTGGTTTACCCGACAAGGATAACTTCAACGCCAGCGCCCCCATCCACGATGCGCAGTTCTTGAAGTACGTCACCAATCCTTCGCTGCCGGTGATCTTGAACAGCTTGTTCGGCAATGCCGCGACGATCCCCGGAACCCCGCGCAACGATTTGGTCGCGGCATTCCTGACGGGGGTAAAGGGCATCAACCAGCCCATCAAAGTGACGCCGAGTGAAATGCTTCGCTTGAACACATCGACCCCGCCGACGGCGCCGGCATCGCAAAACGACCTAGGGGTGCTGGGAGGCGATTTGGCTGGTTTTCCCAATGGCCGGCGCCCGTATGACGATGTCGTCGACATTACGCTGCGTGTTGCCGAGGGTGCGCTGTGCGGTGCGATCGGTAATTGCGGCACGGAGACGAGCGATCCGAATCACGGCATCCCTTATACGGATGGCGCGCGTGCGGCAGGACCCGACGCTGCCCACGAGCACCTCACCGGTGCGATCAACGCGGCAGACACCTATCTGACGGCATTTCCGTATTTGCTGACGCCGATTCCTGGTTCCCCGAATGGGGTCAATGGCGAGCCCAAGTAGCTCGCAGAGGGGAACCCAACTCGCAGGGCGCCACGGTGTAAGAACCGTGGCGCCTGCCGTCAGAGACCCAAAGACTTGTCGAGCAACTCATAGCCGGCGCGCCGGCGGAAACCGTGCCGCTCATAGAACCGGCGGGCACGCACATTGGAGATCCCGAGCTGCAATTGCAGCCGCACCAAACCTCGTCCGGCCATGTCACGCTCGGCCGATTGCAGGAGCAGCGCGCCGGTTCCGCAGGAGCGCCACTCAGGAGAAACGAATAGCTCGTCGATCTCCGCCATCAAACCGCCATGCTCGAGGCTGAACATGAAGACCGCCAGCAAGTAACCGCACAGCTCGCCGTCAGTCTCGGCCACCCAGCATGCGCCGCGTTCCGGCTCGGCGAGCAAGTTACGCAGCAGCGTCTCGATGCGGGGTCGATCGAAACCATCGATGGATTCGAATTCCCAGTAGCGCTCCACCAGCGCCGCGACCGCGCCGACCTCTTGCGCGGTTGCGAGGCGTGTCCGCATGCATGCGCCGTGGCCGCCTCAATGGTGGGCGGCCGCGGCCTCCTGCTCTCGGTACGCAACCCAGCTCTGATCGATCAAGTACGCGTGGATATGGTCGACGTCCTTGTCGCTCAGGATATCGTCGAAGCGCTCCATCCCTAGAGGTGCGAGCACGCCCTTCAAGACGATGTCCTTGAACGCAGCGTGCAGGCCATCATTGAGCCTACGCAGATCCGGGGTGCTGCTCGGCCCGAGCACGTGGCATCGCGAACACTCTTCGGCGAACTTGATCTCGCCCGCGTCGATCTCGGCCCTGGTTGCAGTCTGCTGCGGGGGCTTCGCAAGAGGCTCCTCGACCCGCGGCGCCGGCATCGGCACCGCGCCTCCGCCGAGCTTGAACGCGATGATGCGGTTGGTATTGCGATATTTGAGGGCGGCGCTGCTCGGCGGGATTGGTCCCACCGTAATCGCCGCGCCGCCATATCCTGCTTGAATCGCCACGAACTGCTCGCCGTTGACGGCGTAGGTCATCGGTGCCGCCATGAGATGGCTGCCGGTCTTGATCACCTTGAGCGTTTTTCCGGTATCGGCCGCATGCACCCAAAGCTCGCCCGTGCCGCGTCCCTGAAATACCAGATTCCCCGCCGTAGACATGACGCCGCCGTCGTAACCGCGGATCCCTTGGGACGTCTCACGTTCCCAGACCGTCTTCTGCGTCACCGGATCCCAGGCGCGCAGCAGCTCGCGCACCGGGTTCACGGTGCGCGCCGCCTTGATCGCGTGAATGTCGGGTACCGGTCCGTAGAGCTTCTTCAAAGCGGCGGCATCGTACGTGTCGTCGGGAAATATGCCCTGCACCGTGAAGAATCCGTCGAGGAATTTCATGCTGCCGCCGTTGTGCAGCATGTCGATCCAGACCGCAGACATGTCGATGACCGGGATGTAGACCAAGTGCGTCTGCGCGCTCAAGGACATCGGGTTCCACGTATGCCCCCCCGCCCAGGATGGATACACGTTCTTGGGCGAGGCATACCAGTCGGCCTCTCCGGTCAGAACCGGCCGTCCAGTCTTCATGTCGATGTGGGAAGCCCAGTTCACGTAGGTATAGTTTTTCGCGGACAAGAGCTCGCCGGTCTTGCGATCGAGAACGTAGAAAAAGCCGTTCTTCGAGGCCTGCATGATGACGGACCGATGAGCACCGGCGATTTGCAGGTCGGCGAGGATCAACTTCTGCACCGAATCGTAGTCCCAGCTGTCATGGGGGGTGGTTTGGTAGTACCAGGCCATGCGCCCCGTGGTCGCATCCAGAGCAACGATGGACGCGGCGAACAGGCTGTCGAGCTTGGCCGGTCCGAGCTGGCGCAGATCATAGGGCGCTGCGTTGGCCGTGCCGAAGTACACGAGGTTCAGGCTTGGATCGTAGGCGAATCCATCCCAAGCCGTTCCGCCCCCGTGCAAATCCGGCTTGCGATGGGGATCCCAGGTTTTATCCGCCTGCGCCAATTCGGGATTCTCGTACGGCTGTCCGACGGCCGGCGGCACCGTATAGAAGCGCCATTTGAAGCTACCGGTATCCAAATCGTAAGCCGCGACATAGCCGCGGACAGCGGTCCGGCCCATATCGGCGCCGCCGTTTCCGATGACAACGACGTTGCCCGCGATTTGCGGGGCTCCGGTACTCGAGTACGGCAGCGTGTGATCGGTGATCGTGTCGACTTCCCAGATCTTCTGGCCCGTCGCGGCATTCAACGCATGCAGACGTCCGTCGGTCGAGGCGACATAAACCTTACCCTTCCAAACCGCGACGCCGCGGTTGACCAAGTCGCAACACGGGTGTCTGCCCGTGAAGTAGTCGGGCTTCGGGTCATAGCGCCACAGTTCTCTGCCCGTGGCCGCATCGACCGCATAGACATAACCCCAGGTTCCCGAGGTGTACATCACCCCGTCGATGACGATCGGGGTCGCTTCCTGACCGCGCATCGGGTCGCCGAGGTCGTACTGCCACGCAAACCCCAGGTGCTCGACGTTCTTCGCATCAATGCTCGCCAGCGGCGAGAAGTAGCTGCCGTCCTTGTCGCGCCCGGCCGTGAACCAGTTCTGGGGTTCCTTCTCCGCAGCCCCGAGCCGCGCGGCGTCTAGATTGCCGGGTGACTGAGGGGCGGCGGCCGCGAGCGCGGTGCCGCATGGGAAGGCGAGGGTGAAGACGCAGACGCAGACGAGGATGGCGCGCATGGTTTTAGTGCGGCAGAGGCATTGCACAATACGCAAATGATTTGCTCCACAGTTAAATTTCGTGGTTATATTCGCACATGGTAACCAGTCTGATAACCCGGTGTCGCGCCAGCGAATTTCGCTAACCCAAGCATGCCCTATCGATTACTTCGTTTCGGCCTATCGCGCAAGCATCCTGAGCCGCGCATGTTTACGCGCCATGACTCGCTAAAAGCGGGTTACGACGTGGTCATCATCGGGGCCGGGGGGCACGGATTGGCGGCCGCGTATTACCTCGCGCGCGATCACGGTATCCGCAACGTGGCCGTGATCGAGAAGGGTTATCTCGGCGGCGGCAATACCGGCCGCAACACCACCATCATTCGCTCGAACTACCTCACTCCCGAAGGGGTGAAATTCTACGACGAGAGCGTGCGTCTCTGGCAGGATCTCGGCAACGATTTCGATTTGAATTTGTTCTATTCGACGCGCGGTCATTACACCCTCGCGCACACCGATTCGGCGATGCGCACCATGCGCTGGCGGGCCGAGGTGAACAAGCATTACGGGGTACGCTCCGAAGCCGTCGATGCCGCCTTCGTCAAACGCGGTATTCCGTCGATCGATATGACCTGCGGGGGCCATGCGCCGATCCTGGGCGCCTTATTTCACGCGCCGGGCGCCATTGCGCGTCATGACGCCGTGGCTTGGGGGTACGGACGCGGCGCCGATCAGCGCGGCGTGGAGATTCATCAACAAACCGAGGTTACGGGGATCCGGGTGCACGGCGGGCGCGTGGTGGGGGTCGACACGACCCGCGGATCGATCGCCACCTCGAAGGTGCTGTGCGCCGTTGCCGGGTTTACGCCGCGAATCCTCGACATGATCGACTTGCACACTCCGATCTACGTGCATCCCTTGCAGGCCATGGTCTCGGAACCCGTGAAACCGTGGCTCGACCCAATCATCGTGTCCGGGTCGCTGCATGTCTACGTATCGCAGAGCGCTCGCGGTGAATTGGTGATGGGCGCCTCGTTGGATCCCTACGAGCTGCATACCACGCGTCCGACGCTCGATTTCGTCGAAGGCCTGGCCTCGCACATGCTCGATATGTTTCCGTTCTTGAGCGAGGTCAAGGTGAACCGGCAATGGGCGGGCCTCGCCGACATGACGCCGGATTTCGCGCCGATCATGGGTGTAACGCCCGTCGAGGGATTTTTTCTGGACGCCGGGTGGGGCACCTGGGGATTCAAAGCGACGCCGGTGTGCGGCAAGACGATGAGCCACACCGTGGCGACGGGGCGCAATCATGCCTTGATCGAAGGATTCAGCTTCGGTCGCTTCGCGCGCTACCAGCTCACCGGTGAGAAAGGCGCGGCCTCGGTGGGTCACTGATGAAGGTGCTGGTGTGTCCCTTGAATGGTCCGCGTCCCGTATCGGAGTTCGCGTACGGCGGCGAGGTCCGCCACAGCCCCGACCCGAACACTTGCAGCGATGCGCAGTGGAGCAGCTATGTGTTCAATCGCTCCGGGTCGCCGGGTGCGAAATACGAGTGGTGGTGCCACATCGCGTCGGGCTTTTGGTTCGTGGTGCTGCGCGATACTGCGCGCGACGCCGTTATCGCCACCTTTCCGGCTGAAGCGGTGCGCCGCGGATTGCCGCCGCCGGCCGCGCCGTGATGCACCGTCTCGCAGCACCACCGGCCGGGGAGTGGCTGGATCGCTCCGCCACTTTGCGCTTCACGTTCGAGGGCCGCCAATATCAGGGGTATTCGGGCGACACCATTTCCTCGGCGCTCGCCGCGGCCGGCCCTGCGCTTCTGGCGCGCAGCTTCAAATACCATCGGCCACGCAGCATCCTGTCGTTCGCCAATCACGACAGCAACACCTTGTTCCAGGTCGACGGCGTGCCAAATGTGCGCGGCGACGTGACGCCGCTGCGCGACGGCATGCGCGTGTCGGCGATCAATACCTTCGGCGGCCTCGAGCGCGACAAGGCGCGAGTGCTGGATCGGTTTGCACGCCTGTTGCCGGTCGGCTTTTATTACAAGGCGTTTCATTCCAAGCGCCTGTTCCCGCGGTGGGAGCGGATGTTCCGCGCGCTCACCGGCCTGGGCGACGTGAATCTTGGCGCGGCGCGCGAAGCGACCCCCAAGCGTTATGGATTTTGCGATGTGCTGGTCATCGGCGCGGGCCCAAGCGGTTTCGCGGCCGCGCTGGCCGCGGCCGAGGCCGGTGCAGACGTCGCACTGGTGGATGAATCGTTGCGGCTGCAGGGCAACGGTGCGCCGCCCGCACTGGCGCAAGCGGCGCACGAAT
>DATMNF010000143.1:0-8166 GCA_035569355.1 Steroidobacteraceae bacterium | reverse complement strand
ACCGCCATAGTCCGTGCGCTCAGCTGTTTTCTGTCTCTGGCGGTTGCCGGCCTCGGGTTCATCTGGATTGCCTTCGACCACAATAACCAGGCCTGGCACGACAAGATTGCGGGTACGGTGGTGGTGCGGGTGGCGAAAGGCGTCCCCCTGGTATAATTGGCCGCATGAATCCCCGTAGAACGTCCTTGGGCGTAAAAGTAGGTGCCGTGACCATCGGCGGTAAGGCCCCGATCGTCGTGCAGTCCATGACCAATACCGATACCGCGGACATCGACGGCACGGTGGCGCAGGTCAAAGCGCTGGCGCGAGCCGGGTCCGAATTGGTGCGGGTCACCGTCAACAATGACGAATCCGCCGCCGCCGTGCCTCACATCCGCGAGCGCTTGGACGCGTTGAACATCAACACCCCCTTGGTGGGTGATTTTCACTTCAACGGCCACAAGCTCCTCAAGGCACATCCGGCCTGCGCCCAGGCGCTCTCCAAACTGCGAATCAATCCCGGCAATGTCGGCCGCGGCAGCAAGCGCGACCCGCAATTCGCGGAAATGATCGAAACGGCCTGCCGGTTTGCAAAGCCGGTGCGGATCGGCGTGAACTGGGGCAGCCTCGACCAAGATCTGCTCACGCGTATGATGGATGAGAATTCGAAGCTGGCGACGCCCCTGACCGCGATCGAAGTCATGCGCGAAGCCATCGTGGCGTCGGCATTGGACAGCGCCAAGCGCGCCGAGAGCTTGGGCTTGAAGTCCGACATGATCGTGATCAGCGCCAAGGTCAGCGGTGTACAGGACCTGATCGCCGTGTACCGCAATCTGGCGGCACGCTGCACCTACCCCTTGCACCTTGGTTTGACCGAAGCCGGTATGGGCAGCAAGGGCATCGTGGCGTCCACCGCCGCCATGGGCGTCCTGTTGCAGCAGGGCATCGGCGATACCATCCGTGTGTCCTTGACGCCCGAACCTGGGGGCGATCGCACGCAAGAGGTGATCGTCGCCCAGGAAATACTTCAGACAATGGGACTGCGCGCTTTCACGCCGATGGTGATCGCCTGCCCCGGCTGCGGCCGCACTACCAGCACGTATTTCCAAGAGCTTGCACAGAAAATTCAGAACCACATTCGCCACCGCATGCCGGAGTGGCGCAAACGGCACACGGGCGTCGAGGACATGTCGGTCGCGGTGATGGGCTGCGTCGTCAACGGTCCCGGCGAAAGCAAGCATGCGAACATAGGCATCAGCCTGCCCGGTACCGGCGAGAACCCGGTGGCCCCGGTTTACGAAGACGGCGCGAAGACGGTGACGCTCAAAGGGGAGCGGATCGCCGAAGAGTTCCAGGAACTCGTCGAGCGCTACATCGAGCGCACCTACGCCAGGAACCCCTCGTGAAGGAACTGTCGGCCAAGAAATGCGCCCCATGCGAAGGCGGCGTGCCGCCATTGACTCCGGCGCAAGCAAAGCTCCTGCACAAGCAGTTGCATCAGGACTGGCAGATTTGCGACGACTCGAAGAGCTTGAAGCGCTCGCTCAAATTCAAGGACTTCTACCGCACCATGAGCTTCGTCAACGCGGTAGCGCATATTGCGAATACCGAGGACCATCACCCGGACTTGAGCGTCGGCTATAACTACTGCCACGTCACCTTCTCGACGCATTCCATCGGCGGGCTGTCAGAGAATGATTTCATTTGTGCGGCCAAGCTCGATCGCCTCTGAGAAATTGCGGAATGTCGCCGATCAATCCAAGGGCGCGTTGCGCCAGACGGCGCTTGATGTAGGGCGCCCTGCCCACTGCACTCAGACCCGCGGTCCGCAAGCCGGCGCCCAACGGATTCGTCGTAGAAAATAGGCGCTCGAGTCCATCGAGCGCGCCGGCGGCCAGCAGATTCTCGCTGCGGCGGCGGCGTTCGTAACGCCGCAGCAACTTGTACTCGCCGAAAAATGCGGCGCCTCCCGCCTCGCCAAGAACATCGCCGAGCGCGGCACAATCCAGCAACCCCAGGTTCAACCCCTGGCCGGCCAAAGGGTGCACCACGTGGGCCGCATCGCCGAGCAATACCGCGCGCGGCCGCGCGTACTCCAGGGCATACTGCAGCTTGAGCGGATAGCTCGCGCGCCGGGTCGACAATTCGCAATTCCCCAGAACCCCGCCGCTGGCCGCCGTGACCGCGGCGCCGAAGGCCTCGTCCTCGAGGGCACGCAGGCGTGTCGCCTCGGGCAGCGCGGCGCTCCACACGATGGAGGAGCGGCCGTCCGGCAGCGGTAGGAATGCAAGCGGACCACCCTGGAGGAATCGCTGCCACGCGGTGTTGCGGTGGGGCTTGGCAGTGCGCACATGCGCCACCAGCGCGTCCTGACCGTAGGTATGGCCTGCCGTTTCGATGCCGAGCAGCGCTCGAGTCCTGGACTCGGGTCCATCGGCGGCGATCAAGAGCTGGCAGCGCATGGCGCGGCCATCGCTGCAGCGGATCGAGATATCGGCATCGGCGGCGACGATCGCCGCGAGCTCCGCCTCGAACAGCACGGCGCCCGCGGCCCGCGCTGCTTGCAGGCATTGCCACTGCAGGACGCGCCCGTCGACGATGTATCCGAGATTCGGTTCGCCGATCTCCGCACAATCGAAGCACAGGGATCCCTTCCCGTTTGGCTCGCCGCCGGCGTCCCAAACGCACATGCGCTCGTACGCAAACACGCGCCGTGCCGGCAGCGCGTCCCACACGCCGCACGCCTCGAGCAGACGCTCGGATGCGCGGCTCAGGGCGAACACTCGCAGATCCCAATCGGCGTCCGCAGGCACCGCCGTTGCAAAACGATCCGCGACGATGGCGACTCGACCCGGCGCACACAATTTGCGCGCCGCCAACAAGCCGGCCATCGCAGCGCCGATCACACCGGCGCCTATGATCACCACGTCGAAGTCGCGATTGGCGTTCGCGCTCATTGCAGGGCGACGCCGCGCGCCAACTTCGGGATTCGGGTGCGGCCGGCGGCGCCGGTGCTCAGGCGCGACAATGCCGCCTTTGCCGGGGGAAATAGATCGAAGGCCAAGAGCCCGACATTGCGCAGCCGCCGCACCACGCCCAAAGGATTGGCGAACATCCGCACGAGGCTGTCGGTAAACGCGATCACGCCGCCGCGATCGGCTGCACGCCACGCATCGTACTCGGCGAGCAAACCTGCAGACCCGGCGTCAAAATTCGGTTCGTGCCGGTGCTCGGCGATCAATTCGGCGAGACTTGCGACGTCCCGCAATCCCAAGTTGAAGCCCATGCCTGCGACCGGGTGCAGCCCCTGTGCGGCATTGCCTATGATCGCGCACCGGTCGGCACTGGTGCGCGCGGCGCGCGTGAGCGCCAGCGGGTACGCCACCCGGCGGCCAACCTGGAGGAAACGCCCCAGGCGAAACCCGAATCTTCGTTGCACCTCGGCGAGAAATTCAGCATCCGACCAGCCCATGGCCGCATCCGCCGTCGGCCGGTTCAAGGTCAGCACCAAAGTGCATCGGCCGCCCTCGAGCGGCAATAACGCGAGCGGCCCGCTGCCGGTAAATCTCTCGAACGCTACGTGATCATGGAAGCGCTGCGGCAACACCGTGGTGATGACGGCGGTTTGCTGGTAGTCGCGGGATTCCGACTCGACGCCGAGGGCGCTGCGTACCGCGGACTGCGCGCCGTCGGCGGCGACCACCAGCTTGGTCTCGATCCTGGCCGTTTCGCTTGTCCCGGCGACCTCCAAGTCGACCGCGCGCGGGGTCGCCGTGATGCGCGATACCTGCGCCGGGCAGGAGATGTGAACGTTGGAACTTGCTTGCACCCGCGACCACAGCGCGGCTCCAAGAGCGCGGTTCGGCACCACATAGCCCATCGCCGCGAGGCCCTGTTCGGCTGCGTCGATGCGTGCGAAGCCGAAGCGGCCCTGATCCGAGACATGAATCTTGCGTATCGGCGTCGCCTGCCCCGCAACGCCGGGCCAGACGCCGAGTGTTTCGAGGATTCGGCGGCTGCCGTTCGACAGCGCCGTGGTGCGCTCATCGAAGCTCGGCTGGGACGCGGAATCGTGCACGACGGCTTCCACGAGAGACACCTTCAGTCCCAGAGGCGCCAACGCAACCGCAAGGCTCGCGCCCACCATGCCGCCTCCCACGATGGCGATGTCGAAGGGTTGCGCCTGCATCACGCGGCCTGCACCAAGGCTTCGATCGCTTCGGGGGTCTTTTCGAGCGCAGCCGTCAGCACTTCCGCGGCAGCGGCGGTCACCAGCACCTCGTCTTCGATGCGAATGCCGATGTTCCAGAATTCTTTCGGCACTCGCGGCGATGGCCGGATGTAGATGCCGGGTTCGACGGTGAGCACCATCCCCGGCTCCAGGACTCGCCATTCGCCGCCAACCTTGTAGTCGCCGACGTCGTGCACATCGAGACCCAGCCAATGCCCGGTGCGATGACCGAAGTACTGCAGGTACGCTTGGTCCTTGATGAGTGCTGCGACCTTTCCCTCGAGCAGCCCCAGTTTGACGAGACCCTGGGTAATGACGCGCACGGCGGCCTCGTGTGGATGATTCCAGTGGTTTCCGGAACGCACCTTGTCGATGGCGGCGATCTGCGCCTCCAGGACGACCTCGTAGACCGCACGCTGGGGATGCGAAAACCGGCCGCCGACCGGAAACGTGCGGGTGATATCCGACGCGTAATAGTCATGTTCACAGCCCGCGTCGAGCAAGAGTAAATCACCGTTGCACAGCGGTTGATCGTTGGCACGATAATGCATGACACAGGCATTGGGGCCGCCGCCGACGATCGGCTGGTACGAGACATCGGCATTGTGCGAACGAAATTCATGGAGCACCTCGGCCATGACCTCGTACTCCATGCGCCCGGGACGCGTGAAGCGCATGGCGCGCCGATGGGCGCCCACCGCAATCTGCGCAGCGCGTCGCAGGCTCGCGGTTTCGGCCCGGCTCTTGTAAAGCCGCATATCGTCGAGCACATGCCTCAGCGCAACAAACTCGTGAGGAGCACCGGCGGCTTGGCGCGCCTGCACCCGCAAACCATTCACCCAGTTCAATACGTGCGCATCGAAGTCCGGGTGGGTGCCCATTGAGTAATAAACCCGGGATCGGTTCTCCATCAGACCGGGCAAAATTTCGTCGATGTCGGCGATCGGAAAGGCGTCGTCCGCCCCATGGCGCTCGACGGCGCCCTCGGTACCGGCCCTCGCGCCGTCCCACGACTCGCGCAAAGGGTCATGCTCGCGCACGAACAGCAGGTATTCCGCCTGCGCACGGCCGGGTACGAGAACTGCAACTGAATCCGGTTCCGGGAATCCCGTCAAGTAGTAGAAGTGGCTGTCTTGTCGATAAGCGTACTCGATGTCGCCGTTGCGATGGCGCACGGGAGCCGCCGGCAGGATCGCGATGGCGTCCTTGCCGATCATGCGCATGAATTGGCGCCGTCGGCGCGCAAACTCCTTGCGGTCCATGAATTAGCTCAATGCAGCCGCTGCTGCGCCGGATAGATCTGCCGGCGAAGCGGCAGTAATTCTTCGAACACCACCTGGGCCGCGACTCGAATGAACTCGACCAGTTCCGCATACGCCTGTTCATTGGATTCATCCGCGTCGGCGTCATCGCCGCTCGCCCGCGAGATTTCCGTGAAATCGCGTACGATCTCTCCGACATCGCCGTTCAGCGCTTCCAGATCGGAAATATGTCCAGTCCCCAAGCCATAGAGAAATCCGCTGCACCATAGCGCCAACGCGTTGGCACGGCCGTTGAGCGGCTGTTCGTCGTCGGGCAGCAACGGTTCGAATTCCATGCCCTGCTCGCCGAAGGACGTCGCAGTCGCAGTAAAAACCCTTTCGATCATCGCCGCCGATTCATCGGAGAGTGCTGCGCCGTCCGGCAGGATCTCGTTGATCCAATCTTGCATGCGGTACGGCGACATCGCGCACAGGGCGCCGCACAACGAGCCATGGGCCTCCGCGGCATCGGCCAGGCTTCCGGCCGTGGCCAGCACGTCCTCAAAGTCCTTGAATCGAATATCCGCGATCATGATTGTCCCAATAATAGCGCAGTCGGGGGCTACGCTGCCCTTTGCATTGCGCCATGCCCCGCTCTATATTGGGAGTCTATGAACGAAGCCAACCCGAAGTCAGCGGTCGAATTGGAGCTCAAGCGTCTGGAAAAGCGGCTCGAAGACCTGATCCAAACCGTCAGCCAGATCAAGGAAGAAAATCGCGCCCTGCGTCAGCGGCAGGAAACATTGACCTCCGAACGAGCGGGCTTGCTGCAGAAGAACGAGCAAGTCCGCGCGCGGGTCGAAGCGATGATCGGGCGATTGAAGTCGATGGAGCAGGCATGAGCGACAACCAAGCGAGGGTCAGCGTTCGGATACTCGAGAAGGAGTATCACATAACCTGCCCGATCGAAGAGCGCTCCGACCTTTTGGATTCCGCCGAATTCCTGAACATGAAAATGCGCGAGATCCGCGATAGCGGAAAAGTCGTCGGACTGGATCGCATTGCCGTGATCGCGGCGCTCAATATGGCGAACGAGTTGATCCGATTCCGCAATCGTGACAGCAATCTCGATTCCGACGTGGGCGGACGCTTGCGTATCCTGCGCGAGCGCGTAGAGTCGGCCTTGGAGAAGGGTCGACAGCTCGAGCTTTGAGCTCCCGGTTGGGACGCGCCGGGCTAGGGCACCCTCCTCGACGATTAAATTTGGCGCTGCCTGCGGTGTTCGATGCGGATCGGGTTACCTCTCGACCCTAAGTTTTAAACCCCAGGGGCCATTGCTTGCTGGCAACATTGTGCAAGTCCGCCTCGAGCGGAAAGCCTTAAGTGCCGCAGTTAGCCCCACCTGGTGCAAAAGGCATCGGGAGCAACGGTCCAAAACGGCATCTGCGGGTAGCGCCATCTCCATTCAAATGAAAACGAACCTGCGCAAGCTTCTGCGTGCCCGGCGCCGTTCCTTGAGCTCGGCCGATCACGGACGCCGCTCGAGACTGGCCGGCAAGGCTGTCGCCGGGTTGCCGATGTTCAGAGCCGGCAAACGTATCGCCCTGTATTTGCCCTTCGATCGGGAGACGGATACCAAAGGACTCATCGCGGCGGCACGGCGCCGCGGCGCGCGCGTTTTCGTTCCGGTGATCGTCGACCGGCGTCATGCTCGAATCCGCTTCTATCCGCTCGACGGCAAGACGCGACGCGGCGTATTCGGCATCGCGGTCCCATCGATGCTGGCTCGCCCCATGTCGCCTCGATGGCTGGACCTCATCGTGGTGCCCGTTGTCGGCGTGGATCCCGCCGGCCGGCGATTGGGCATGGGCGGCGGGTTCTATGATCGAGCGCTGGAGTTCCGGCGCCGCCGCCGCCGTTGGCCGGGCCCGCACCTGGTCGGACTCGCTTTTGATTGTCAGCGTACCGAACTCGAGTTTGCCGAAAGCTGGGACGTGGGTCTGGATTCGCTGGCCACGGAATCAGGACTGCGGCGCTACCTTAAGGACATCCCATGAACCATTGGCTCCTGAAATCGGAACCGGACAGCTTCAGCATCGACGCGTTGGCCAAGGCGCCCAAGCAAACCACAGCGTGGGATGGGGTGCGCAATTTTCAGGCGCGCAACATGCTGCGTGACTCCATGAAAGCGGGCGATCAAGCGTTCTTTTATCACTCCAGCTGCGACGTTCCCGGGATCGCGGGCATCGTCGCCATCGTGAAGGAGGGCTATCCGGATAAGACGGCCTTCGACCCCAAGCATCATCACTACGATCCCGACTCCAAGCCCGAAGAGCCTCGTTGGTTCGTGGTGGATGTGAAGTTCGTTCGTAAATTGAAGCGCATCATCACGCTCGACGAACTGCGGGAGCACGCGGCAAAGCAGCTGAAGGAATTTGCATTGCTGCGTCGTGGGAATCGTCTTTCCGTCATGCCGGTGTCGAAGAAGGATTGGGATTTTGTTCTTGCTCTCGAGTGACCTCTTGAGTGACGTCGCTCACATCGCTACCACATTGTCGTGCAATTAGGGATACGTATTGCTTGTAAATTAATTATTCGTGTATATACTCGGACCCCGGACTAACCCGATAACGGAGTTTCTATCATGGCAGCGAAAGCAAAGAAGGCGAAGAAGAAGGTAGCTAAGAAAAAGGCCGCTAAGAAAAAGTAAGCCTT
>DATMNF010000142.1:0-95270 GCA_035569355.1 Steroidobacteraceae bacterium | reverse complement strand
CCTCGATATCGCCTTTGTAGCCGAGTCGCTGCAAAGAACGCTCGGCGCGGATCACCTCGTGGATCCGGCGCGCACCGCGTTGGTGGGCTACTCGATGGGCGGCTACGGCGTGTTGACTGCGGCGGGCGCGACGCTCGATCCTGAGGGCGGCGCGGTGAAACTCGTGCCGGGGGGACTGATGCAGCCATACGAGCGCGGCGGTGCGCTGCGCGAAGCGATCACCGTCAAAGGTTTGCTCGCGGTGGTAGCGATTTCGCCGGCCGGCGGAGGCAAGACGGCAGCGTGGGGAGCGGAGGGGATTCGCGCGCTCACCGCGCCGCTGCTGCTCATTGCCGGCGACCATGACAAGACGGTGGATTACGCGACCGGAGCGCGTGCGATTTTCGACGGAGCGTCCGGTGCGCATCGCTATTTGCTGACCTTCAAGGAAGGGGGGCACGCGATCGGTTTGAATCCCGCACCCGACTCGATGCGTCAGCGGCTTTGGGATCAGGACTGGTTCGAAGATCCCGTTTGGCGCAAGGAACGCATCAACGCCATCGCCGCGCATTTCATTACGGCGTTTCTTGATTATTATGTCAAAGGCGAAGAGGCTCGTGCCGCCTACCTCAACGTTGCGACAACCGAATCCGCCGCCGGCGTGTGGCCCGCGGAGACCGGGCCGCCCGCCTATGACGCCTATAGTCCCGGCAGCGCGGACATCACGGTGTGGAAGGGCTTCCAACGAAACCATGCTGCGGGCCTTTCGCTGCTGCAGGCGCAAGCTGGGCCGGCGCCGTGACGGACCTGCCGCTGCCGCTCGCCGCACCCGAGGAACTCGGCCTGTCCTCCCTGCGCCTCGCGCGCCTGGGCGAATGCTTGGGTCGCGAAATCGAACGTGGCCGCGTGCCCGGCGCCGTCGCTCTCGTTGCGAGGCGAGGCCGGCTCGGTTTCTTCGAGAGCTTTGGCCACCGCGATGCCGCGAGCGGCGCGCCGATGGAAAGAAACGCGATATTTCGCATTTATTCCATGACCAAGCCGATCACATCGGTGGCGGCGATGATGCTGTGGGAAGAAGGTCGATTCTTGCTCAGCGATCCCGTGGCCAAGTACCTTCCCGAGCTTGCCGACTTGAAAGTCGCCGTCGCGCGTGGAGCGCAGATCGAACTGGTGCCGCTCGAGCGCCCCGTTACCATTCACGATCTGCTGCGTCACACCTCGGGGCTGACCTACGAATTCCGCGGCTCGGGTGCGGTGCAGAGAATGTACATGAGCGCCAAGGTCTACAGCCGCGCGCAAAGCAGCGCCGATCAGGTCGCCACGCTCAGCAAGTTGCCTCTGCTGCATCAGCCAGGGACGCGATGGGAATACGGCCGCTCGACCGACGTCGTCGGCCGCCTTGTCGAGGTGTTGTCGGGGGAACGTCTCGGCGCGTTCTTCGAGCGGCATATTCTGGCGCCCCTCGGCATGGTCGACACCGCATTTCACGTGCCGCAGCACCACCAGTCGCGGCTCGCAGAGCCGTTCGCCCGGGACCCAGAGAGCGGCGGGACGGTGCAGCTGCTCGAGGTCCGCAGTGCGCCGAATTTCGAGTCGGGCGGCGGGGGCCTCGTGTCGACCGCGAGCGACTATGCACGCTTCCTGCAGATGCTGCTCAGTGGGGGATCGCTCGACGGCCGGCGGCTGCTCAGCCGCAAGACCATCGAATTCATGACGGCGGATCATCTTGGGCCGATTACCGGCGCGCCCGATCTGTTGCTGCCGGGTCATGGCTTCGGCCTCGGATTCGCGGTTCGGCTTCAGGCCGGGATCGCCCAGATACCAGGTTCGATCGGCCAGTACTTCTGGGGCGGCCTCGCCGGCACCACCTTCTGGGTCGATCCCGCGGAGCAGCTGTTGGCGCTGCTGCTCATTCAGGCGCCGGGACAGCGAGACTATTACCGCACCTTATTCCGTAATCTGGTTTATTCGGCCTTCGATGACTAATCGGGGCGCGTAGCCTCGGCCGTCAGGCCGAATTGAACGCCGGAGGCTTCGCGCAGGCGGCCTCAAGGAGGCGAGACGGCCACGTGGCGGCGAGGCGGCCCGGCAGCGCCCCGGTCGCCCGAACGCGCGTCACAGTCTTTGCGCCCAGACTTAAGGCAAACCCCTAGGTAAATTCCGAGAGATGACCTTCATCACGTCACTTTGTGTGTGAACATGGCAAAAATGCGGGTATGTGGTGCTGCACCGCGGTCTGATGCCGGCCGAATATGCGAAAAATCAATAATCTCGCGATAATCGGGGCAATTTTGCCATGTGCCGCACTTGTATCCGGCGCTATCGCGGCATCGACCTTTGCGGATCAGCTCGAAATGCTCGAATGGTCGGATCCCGAACGTGCCGCACAAATAATCGATGCCGCGCCGCCTCTCTCCGCAAATTCGATCCCCGCGGAAATCGACATGCTCGAAATCCGCGGGATGATTTACGCGGACGGTACCCGAGACGAGGACGTCTATTCGGTCGAGCGGCGCCTCGAGGCCATCGCAGGTACGGGCGATGAGTCGGCGGTTCGTGCAGGGCGCTTCGTGCGAGCGTACTCTGCGCGCCAGCATAGCCAGTTTGCCGCGGCCGAAGCCGAACTCAAAGGCATCGACATCAACACAATCCGCTCCGACACGGAGCGCTATCGCGTGCTCACGCTGCGCGGCCATGTGCTGCGTATCCTGGGACAGGATGAGGCGGCGCTGCCCTTTTTGGAGCAGGCATTGGATCTCGCGAACAAGATGCACGATGAACTGCGCATCCTGCATTCGATGCTTTCACTGGTGCGCATCTACACGGACAGCGGCAATTTCGACCGGGCCACGGTTCAGTTGAATACGGCCCGCGCCCTAGCCACGCGATTGGGCGATGAAGCGTCACTGGTGGAAACCGAAGAGCGCAAAGCCGATATAGCGGACCGCCGCGGCGATCGAGCCGAGGAACGCCGCGCCTCGCTCGCAGGGCTCGATCACGCCAAGCGTTCGGGGAGCAGCAAGTGGATCGAGCTCGCGCTGCTCAATCTCGGCGATTCGTATTTGAAAACACGCGATTTTGCCGAGTCGCTCAAATACTCCAAGGAAGCGTTGCCGATCATGCTGCGGACGAATCAACGCGACGACATGCAGATAACGCTGTTCAACGAGGGGCTGGCATACATCGGACTCGGCAGCATCAAGATGGGCGAGAAGCTCGCCGAGGCAGCGATCGCCGAAGCGCTCGCCGGAAGCGATCTTTTGGACGCCAAGGAATTGCTTCGTGAATACGCGGACGCCTTGGAGCACGCAGGCTATCTGATGATGGCGATTCAGGTCTATCACCGCTATGACGCGATCAGCGAGAAGTTCATGACCAACACGCGGCAGCGCGCGTTCCTGGAACTGTCCGCGCAATTCGACGATGAGCGCAAGGCACGCGAGCTCGAGCTCCTGCGGCGCGACAACGCGCTCAAGGTCTCCGAGATGCGCGAGCAGCGCTTGCGCCAGCAATTGATCCTGGCGGCGGCCCTGTTCATCGCATTCATCTGCGCTGCGCTGGTGTGGGCCTTCGCTCGCGTGAGCAGGGCGAACGAGAAGCTGCGCTTCAGCAGCGAGCACGACCCTCTGACGGGCCTTTCGAATCGCCGCTATTTCAACGAGCGCGTGCTTGCCGTCGATGGCGGGCGTCCCGTGGGAGGGTGCGTGCTGCTCGCGGATCTCGATCATTTCAAGCGTATCAATGATACCTACGGGCACCCCGCCGGCGACGCGGTGCTGGCGGCAATGAGTCAGCGGCTTGCCGCGGCATTGCGCGAAAACGACAAGCTCGTGCGTTGGGGCGGCGAAGAATTCCTGGCGGTCCTTGGACCCATGACCCCCGCCCAGGCGGATACGACCGCCGCAAGGCTGCTGCAGGCGGTGCGCCGCGAGCCGGTCATGTGGAACGGACAAATGATCCGCTGCACGATTTCGATTGGTTACGCCAGCTTCCCAATGGAGGGGTCGGCGACCGACATCTCGCTCGATAGCGCAATTAGCCTGGTCGACAAGGCACTGTACGAGGCCAAACGCCGAGGCCGCGACCGCGCCTGCCTCATCAAGGTCGTGAGCGCACGGGATGAGAAGGAATTGACGACCATCAGCTCAGAATTCGAGTCCGCGACCACGGACCGCAGGGTCGAATTGGTTGAGATTCTGGGCGCCGCCGCCTAGGACGCGGAATGCTCAGAGAGTCCTAAGGGTTTGCGAAAAACGTCTTGACCGCAGCGAAGCAAATCGGGGCCACCAGCAGCGTGTGATACTCTTCCGCCACGGCCAGCGCGCCGCCGTCGGTGGCGCCGTTCGCGACGGCGTTCGCAGCGACCGCGTCCTTCGCAATCGCAAAATCCTGCTTCAGATTGGCATAGGGATCGTTGGTTCCCGCCGCGGATTCTAGGTCGAGCACGCTGACCGATGCCGGCGTGTGCGCCGCCCAGTATTTCTGCATCAGATCGGTGTTGAGCCAAAAGACGAGCGGGTCCATATCGCCGCCGCACAACAGAACCGGCGCCGTCGGAACCCAGTTGCGAAGATCATTTCTTGCCAGCGCCTGCCGCCAGGGAAGACCAGGATTCGCCGCGGCAACGCCGGTCGTTGCGCTCGGCCAACCCCCGTCGGGATTGGCCTGGGCGTCTTCGAGATAACTCAGCCGATAACTATTCTGAAGCAAATTGCCCGTCCCGAAGCCGAGCGCAAATACTTCGGCGAGATCCGCGGGGGTTGTCGGCGGGGTATCGGCGGCGAACTCGGGTGCGGGTGGCGTCGAACTGAAGAGCACATATTCCGGCAGCTTGCCCTCGGCATATAACTGGCTTCTCGGTGTCGTGGTCGGCAGCAAGGAATCGATGCCGGTTGCGTACTGCTGCGCGAATACGTCGGTGGGATTGGAATAGATGTTCCCGTAGGCCTTTTGATACGCCGTGAGTAGGAGGGTGGACGACACCGGCGCATCGCCGTTGACTTCGCCGTAGAACACCGCATCCACAAAGGCCGCAAGCGCATAAGGACCCGACATCGGGGCAGCGGCCGTCACCGTCATTCCGGCGGCCTGCATGGCTCGATGGGTTGCCATTGCCACGTAGCCTCCCTGCGAATAGCCCGTGATGAACAACTGGCCGTTGTCCTTGGTCAGCGTCGCCGAAGCCAACGGCAGTGCGGTGCGCGCCGCCGCCAGCGCGTCGATCATGTCCTTGGACTGCTGATCGGCAATGAGGTAAGGATGGTAGGAAAGCGTCGAGGTATCGTAGCCGGCGTAGTTCGGCGCCACGACGATGTAGCCTTTCGTCGCAAATATCGCCGCCAAACTCAGAGTTTCCGTGTTTTGCAAATTATCCATGTTGAACATGCGATCGGTCGATGTGCCGTGCGCGTATAGAACGATCGGGCGCGGCCCGGTGCAGTTCGAGCCAAGTCCAGTCGGCACAAGGAGCGCGGCGGACGCGGTCGTGGCTTCGTTCGCTGCGCCCACCGTTTCGTATTCGATGTGATAGAACAAGATGTCGCAGACCGGCGGTCCGGTGACGGAGAACAACAGCTGATTGGCAGCAACATTGAGCTCGAGCAACAAACTCGATGACGTCAGCGTCGACAAAAGCTGCGGGGCAGTCTGCAGCAAGGTTCCGCGCGCCGGAGCCGCGGCGGCTGTGGAGCTGCCCATGCCGCCGCCGCCGCCGCACCCGGCGAGCACCAGCCCCGCGAGAAAAACACACGAGCAGTTGATCGGACGCATATCTGTATTACCCGGGAAAACAAGCCTTGCTCATTTAGAGGGTACTCTCGGCGCCGTAGTTCCTTCGGTATTGGAGCTGTCGGGGGGTATCCCGCCGGGGTATAGTCCTGCAACTGCAGGAACCCGGAGTCAAATGCAAGCTATGGACCGCCTGGCACATGCCGCGGAGTCAGCCGCGGAATCGCCTTGGCTCTTGTTCGATCTCGTGGGGAGCGGCGTCGCGGTAACCACGGCTGACGGAGCCTTGGAGTACTGCAACCCGGCGCTGCTGCGGCTGCTGGCGCAAACCGCAAAAGCGCTGTCCGGCACTTCGATTTTCGCGCTGCTGGACGCGGGTGCGAACAACGAACTGGAAAGGCTACACCGGACGGTGCTGGCGACGAACAGCGAGTTGCGCACTCAGGTCCGCAGCTTCGGCGGCAGGTTTGTCGCCGGTGCGGTCCTGCGGCGATTTGAATCGGTCGCCGGCCAACGCGTGATTTGGTCATTCGTGGATGCAAGATGCAATGAACCGGCGCCGGAACTTGCCTTGTGGGGTACGGAGATCGGTCTTTGGGATTGGGACGTCGTCAACGACCGGCTTACGTGGATCAACGATTGGTGCGAACACTCGCAACTCGCGGCGTTCTCGGGATACGGGCACGAGCAGCTGTGGTCGTCGCGAATTCACCCCGAGGATCTGCCCGCCTACCGCGAGGCGTTGACCAGGCATCTGGATGGCCACACCCCGCCATACGACGTCGAGTACCGCCTCCGCAATCGCGACGACGTCTGGGTATGGATACAGGAGCGCGGCCGGGTCATCGAGCGCGACCCGAGCG
Organism: Steroidobacteraceae bacterium; assembly: GCA_035569355.1. Lineage (GTDB taxonomy): Bacteria > Pseudomonadota > Gammaproteobacteria > Steroidobacterales > Steroidobacteraceae > Bog-1198. The sequence continues at coordinate 88,701 of DATMNF010000142.1, read as the reverse complement.
GGCGCGCATGGCGCATGGTCGGGCTGTGTCTCGATGCGGAAGAGCGCCACAATTCGGCCCGCGCTCTGGAGCGCAGCGAGGCGCGATTGGCGCACGCCGTTTGGGCAACGAGCGTCGGCCTGTGGGACCATGACATCTCGAACGACACAGTCTATTGGTGGAACGATTGGTGCGCGTCGCTCGATCTGGATCCCTGCACCGGCCCAGGCCATTCGGCTCGTTGGGACGCGAATGTTCACCCCGACGATCTGCCATGGTTTGAGCGCAGGTACGAGACGATCATCGCAGGCGGCGGCGACAGCTACGAGGTGGAGTACCGGATCCGTACGCGATCGGGAGGCTGGCGCTGGGTTTTGAGCCGTGGACGCCCCACGGCGCGCGACGCGACCGGACGCGCGGTCCGAAATGCGGGCGTCACCATCGACATCGACGCGCGAAAGCGCATGGAACTTGCGCTGCGCGACAGCGAGGCGCGCCTCGAAGCGGCGATATGGGGCGCCGATCTCGGCCTTTGGGATTGGAAGCTGGAAGACGACTCGCTTGTTTGGTTGTCCGATTGGCCAACGCGATATGGAATCGTTACATCGGGCCGCGCGGTGCGGCGCGATGCGTGGGTTGATCGAGTGCATCCGCTGGATCGGCAAAAGTATGCGGCCGAGGACCACGCGCTAACATACGATGGACGCAACGCGGCCGAAAGCGACTACCGGATTCAGTCATCATCGGGCGATTGGCGTTGGGTGAACGTAAGAACCCGGGTCATAGAGCGCAACGCCGCTGGAAAGGCCATGCGAATCGTCGGCGCTTGTATCGACGTGGATTCGCGTCGGCGCGCCGAGCAGATGCTGCGAACTCAGGCATTGATACTGGAGACCATGAGAGAAGGCGTGGTTCTCGTGACTCTGAACGGCCGCATCGAATTCACCAATCCCGCGTTTGATCGCATGTTCGGCCGCAAGTGCGGAGAACTGACCGGGACTTCCGTTTTGGATCTGTTCTACACCTGGCAACTCCAGTCCAGCGCCGCGGGTTTGGAGGGGCTGCTGGATCTGCGCGGCCGCGGCGGAAAGCGCGACATGTCGTTTCGACGGCGCGACGGCAGTCAATTCGCCGGCGAGGTGTTGTCCGCTGAAATCGATTTGAGCGGCGATAAGCGGATTCTCGTCGTGGTGCAGGATGTCTCGGAGCGCAGGCAATTGGAATCGGAAATCATCGAAATCGCCAACCGCGAACGGCGGCGCTTGGGCGCGGATTTGCACGATGGTCTCGGGCAAGAGCTGACGGGCATCTCGCTCATGATGCGCAGCCTCGCGAAGCGAGCCTCCCTTGACGCAATTGACGCCACTCCCGAACTCAACGAGATCATCACGCTCGTCAACCACGCCATCCAGAGCTCCCGCAAGATGGCGCTCGGTATTTCGCCGGTGACGCTCGAACGCGGAGGATTGCTGCCCGCGCTGCAAACTCTGGTCACCTGGTCCCGGGACAGCTATAACATCGATGTCCGATTGCGTCTCGCCATCCGATCGCCGCTGCTCATCGGCGAATCCGCGGCCGCTCATCTTTACTTGATCGTGCAGGAGGCGATCAACAACGCAGTCCGGCACGGCCGAGCTCGATCGATCGCCGTCGCCCTGCGCACCAACGAGATGTTGGTGTCCTTATCGATTACCGACGACGGCGTGGGAATTGCCGAGGATCCGGGGCGAGGCGCCGGGATGGGGATCAAGCTCATGCAGTATCGCTGCGCCGTGATCGGCGGCGTCATGAGGATAAGGCGCCTGCCCGGGGGCGGTACTCGAATTCACAGTGTTTGCCCGCAGGATGCGGGCGCCGGAAGATTCGAGCAGGAACGCCATACGCCGGCAGCCTCCTAGGCTGCGTCGTGAAAAATCAAGCCCAACGTGCGGCGCAGGCCGCGGCGCACGCGCGAGACGCCATGGCGGACCTGGACTCGCGCCGCGCCGCGAGCGCCTTGGACCGGCCGGTCCTTGACTGGGACCAGGGCAAACGCGCCCTGAGCCAGCGGCAGCACCATTGGGGTTGATTGCCGGCGCGGCCGTTGCTCGACGAGAATCAACTCGCCGCCCTCGAAATCGACGCCGGGGCGATCGAGCATGAGTATCGCCTGCAGCGGAAAGTGGATCGCTCCATATAAATCCTGATGCAGGCAGTTGTAGTCGCCGGGCCCGTACCGCAATAGCAGGGGCGTGGGGCGCGTCTGGCCGGCGGCCGCGCAGCGCGCCGCCAGCGAATCGTGATCGGCGGGCCAGTCGGCAAGTCGCCCCCACCGAGCATCCCAAGCGTTTGCAACCGGGGCAAGTCGTGCATAGAGCGCTCGCCGAAGCGATGCGACGAGGCTCGGCAGTGGCCGCGCGAAATATTTGTACTCGCCGCTGCCGAATCCGTGCCTGGCCATGATCACGGTCGCCCGGAACGTCGTTTCGACCGCTTCATAGAGCTGCGCGAGTTCGGCGCATGTATCCGCGTCGATCAACGGTGCGGTGACGAGGAATCCCTCGCGATCCAAGCGCTCTCTAATCGCTTCCGGCTCGAGCGCCGCGATCGCATTCATGCAGCGCGCGGAATCCGCATTCATACGGCGCACCGTCCCCGCTCTTGGTCGATCAGGACTCGCTTGCGTGCGACCCCCCAACGATAGCCGCCGAGCCCGCCGTCCCCGCGAAGCACGCGGTGACACGGCACCAGCACGGCGATCCGGTTAGCGGCGCAGGCGGATGCCGCCGCCCGCGCGGCCTTCGGCGCACCGATGCCGGCGGCGACTTCGGTATAGCTCACTACGCTGCCCTCGGGGACTTGCAAGAGGAAGCGCCACACCCGAATCTGAAATGCCGTACCGCGCAGATCCAGCGGCAAATCGGGCCGCGGCGCGGTGCCGCAGATATGGGCCTCGAACGCGCGAATCCAGGCGTCAAGTTCTCGAGATTCGGCCATGTGCGACGGTGCATGCGAAGCGTTCGGAAATTCGCTCTTCAGCTGTGCAATCAGGATGGCCTCGTTCTCGCCGAATTGCGCGAAGCACACGCCGCGATCGGTGGCAGCCAACAGCAGGTTCCCCATCGCCGTCTTGCGGCCGGCGTATGTAATGGCCTCCCCGGCACCTCCCCGGCGGTACGCGGAAGGCGTCATGCCGAGGTTGCGCGGCGCATGGCTGTAGACTCGACTCGTCGACTCAAAACCGGCGTCCGTGATGGCGTGAAGTACACGTTTGCCCGCTCTCAGCCCGCCCTTGAGGCGCCGCAGTCGGGCCGCGTCGTGGTACATCTTCGGCGACACGCCGAGGACTGCCTTGAACGTGCGCTGCAGGTGCGCGGGAGACAAGTGTGCCCGCTTGGCGAGATGCGCCAGAGTCAGGGGCTCGGCGGCATTCTGCTCGATGTATTCGGCAAGGGCCTGAATCAGGCCGGCGGTGCGAAGAACGCCTCGGGGCGTGTGTTTTGGGGCGTCAGTCATGGGAAGCTCTCGGTGGATTTCTTGACAGGAATCTTACCTAGCGGAGCGAACGGGGACACTCCGATTCTTGCTGTCCTACCCGGACGAACCTGAGCCAGACTTGAATGTCTGGCTCAGCTTCGACCGTTATCTAACTGCCCTTTGGTTAGTCGTCTTTATGATGGCCTCCGCCATCGTCGCCACCGCCGGTGGCAGGGGTGCAGGTCACCGCCGTGAGGGTTACTTCAACAGTAGCGGACTTCGTCGGATCCTCCATCGACGTAGCCGTGACGGTGCCGTTGCCCGGAACGAGCGCCGCACTCAGCACACCCGTCTTGTCGATAGTGCCGATCGACTTCGAAGCGGTCCAGACCACGCCTTGCGTCGAGTTCGCCACCGTCGCCTTGAAGTGCGCATGGGTACCGACGTTTACCGTCATGGACGAGGGGCTTATCGACACAGCGATCGCATTCTTCGGAGGCGGCGAGACAACGGAGTTGACCGTCAGCAACGCGCTCGCCGACTTGGTCGGATCTTGCGTGGATGCGGCGGTCACCGTGCCTTGCCCGGCGGCGACGCCGGTAAACATGCCACTCGCACTGATCGTTCCCAAGGTGGACGGAGAGACGGTGAAGGACACACCGGCCGTGGAGCCGGTGACCGTGGGCGTGAACTGCACCGAGCCGCCTACGCTGACTTGGGCAGTGGTGGGGGCGATGCTCACGCTGATCGGCGCGGGCGCCGCGGCCAGGGAGCCGATGAGGTAGGTCGCTTCCAGCGCTACCGCATGCGAAGAATGCGGAACGCTGGCGAAGCCCGGATCTCCATTTTTGCCACAATAGGGCAGCATGACGTTGGCGCCCGCCGGGTGAATCGTGAGGAAAGCGGTCAAGTTGTAAACCTTGTTGGTGTTCATGATCATCCAGCAATCAGCGGCGGTCGCATGCTGGGCGACGTCCGCTGCGGTGTAGGTCGTCGTCTGCGCGTGGGCGACGCTCGCCGCCAGCAGCACAGCGCTCAAAATTAGCTTTCTCATAGGCTTCTCCGCAAGAAGTTTAAGGTTTTTAGAACGGCGCAAACTTGCTCGAAGGCGAGTTTCGACGCATCCAAAATGTCCATTGAGAACATCGTGGATTTGCACGTGCATCGGAGCGCAGTAAGAGTCAGTTCTCTCGTCGCTGCAACGTGTCTGAGGGCCAAGACACTGTCTTCCGGCTCAGACACTGTCTGCGAAATAAGACCGTGACAGCAATGCGAGAAGGGTCGCCTTGCGCCGCATGCGGCTCGCACGGTGCAATCAACGGAGGGCGATCAAACCACCCGTAGCGACTGTGTACGATAGTCAATCAAGCGTCGGATGCTTCGATCGGATCCGGCGGCGTCGCTCGCGACGGACCGCCACGGCGCAGCAGCGTGAGCGCCAGTACCGCCGATGCGATCATGAGAAACAGGCTAACTGCGTTCAGCACCGGAGTCGCGCCCTCGCGCATTCGTCCATACATCATCACCGTCAATGGCGTGTCCGCGCCGACCAACATCAGGGTGGTGTTGAAGTCCGCGAACGACATCAGGAAGGAAATGGCGGCCGAACCCAGCAACGCCGGCTGCAAATAGGGCAGCAAGATGGTGCCAAACACGGCCGCTTTGGAGGCACCGAGATTGAGTGCCGCCTCTTCGAGCGTGCGGTCGAATCGCCGCAGGCGGGCGCTGATGGTCAGCGTCGCGATGGTCGCTATGTAGGAGAACTGACCGAGCACCACCAAAGGCAGGCCTGGCCGAAGAAAGTCGAGCTCCAGTCCGAAGGAATCGTCCGCGAAATCCGCGACACGGCTGGCAAAGGCCAGGATCGAGATGCCGAGGATGACCCCAGGAATCACCAGCGGCGCCAGCATCAAGATCGACAATACCTCCTTGCCCCGAAAACGTGCGCGCTCGATCAGAAATGCATTGGTGGTTCCAACCACCGCCGAAAGCACAGTCACCCAAATCGCGACTACGCAACTGGTCCAGATGCTGCCCAATAATTCCCGGTCGGCGAAAAGTCCAGTGCGTCCGCGCCCGGAGTTCCCGAGAAACCAATCGAGCGTAAAGCCGCGCCAGGGCGGAGCAGGGTAGGGCGCGTCATTGAACGCGAACACCGCGACCACCACCAAGGGCAGGAACAAGAACGCGAGAAATGCGATCAGGTAGCCGACGGTGGCGGCTCGGAGCCAAACGGGCCGCGGCAGGGAGGGAATCAAGTTCGCCTCATCACGTCGCCGAAGCGCTGACCGCTCACGCGTAGGCCCAAGATGACCAGTGCGGTGGACAGCGCGAGCAACAGGAACCCGAACGCGGCGCCTTGTTCCCAGTTGAAGCGCGTGATGAACTGGGTGTAGATCTGTTCGGTGAACCACTGCGAATTCTTGCCGCCGAGCAGCGTCGGCGTGAGGTAATTGCCCAGCGTCAGCATGAATACCACGATGCAGCCCGCCGTGATGCCCGGGGCCGCGTGGGGAATCACGATGCGGCGCAGAATCGCAAATCCACCCGCTCCTAGATCGTAAGCCGCCTCGATCAAGGAGTTGTCCAGACTCTCGAGGCTCGATACCAGCGGTACCACCATGAAGAGCAAGGACGTGTACACCAAGCCGACCAGGATGGTTGCGTCGCGATACAGCAGTTCGACCGGCACCGCCGTTACCCCCAGCTTCACCAGCAAGGCGGGTAAAACGCCGGACTCTCTCAGCAAGATCATCCATCCGAGCGTGCGCACCGTCTCGCTGACCCAAAATGGAATGAGGCAGATGATGAACAAGAGAGAACCGGCGCGGCCCCGCGCCAGCTTTGCAATGATCCATGCGATGGGGAACGCCAGCAGCAGGGTCAAGAACGTGGCGATGACGGACATCACTGCCGTGCGCACGAATACATGCCAATACAGTGGCTCGGCGAAGAAGGTCTTGTACTGCGCCAGACTGGCCGTGTATTCGCGGGGTCCGACCCGCTCACGGAACGACAGCACGGCGAGGTCAACATGCGGCAATATGATGAGAGCGCCCAGCCAGAGCAGGGCCGGCGCGAGCAACAAGCCCAGCGCTAGCCGTGCGTGCCAGCGTGCATCCACCGTCCTACGCCCCCGTCCCAGCCGCGCCGGTACGCGCCGGAAAGCACACCGCTCGGCACGGGTCGAAGCTGAATGCCACTTCTTCGTCAGGCTTGAGATCCGAAAACTGCCCGGTCTGCGGCAGCGCTATGCGAAATTCGCGCCGAGACCTTGATTCTTGCAGCAGTACCGCCGAATTCGCTCCGTCGAAGAGTACGCTTTGCACCTTCCCCGAATGGCTCGGCTGGTCGGGGGGCAACTGCGCCGCGCTGCGCGCCAGGGTGGCAACTTCCGGGCGCACGAAAACTTCGACCGCGTCGCCCGAAGCGATGGCGCCGCTCTTGAGCGCGCGCACGATCCAACCGTCCGAGGTCGCAATCTCCGCGAACCCGCCGTCGGTATTGACGGTCCGGCCCGCGATCCGATTGTTTGCGCCCACGAAGCCCGCGACGAAGGGCGTTTGCGGCCGGTAATAGAGGTCCTGAGGAGTCCCGAGTTGTTCGAATCGTCCGTGACTCATCACGCCGACGTGATCGGAGAGCACCAGCGCTTCGGATTGATCGTGGGTGATGTAAACAAACGTCGTGCCGAAGGCTGCCTGCAATTGCTTCAGCTCGATTTTCATGTGCTCGCGAAGCTTCAGATCGAGCGCTCCCAACGGCTCATCCAATAGCAGCAATGTCGGCTCCAGAACGAGGCTGCGCGCAATGGCCACGCGCTGACGCTGGCCGCCCGACAACTCATCGACGCGCTTGTTCGCGGCGTTGCCCAATCCCACTCTTTCGAGCATGGCGTTGCTGCGCTTTATTCTCTCAGCCTTCGGGATGCCGCGCCGCGCCAGCCCAAATGCGACGTTTTCCCCGACGGACATCATCGGGAACAGGGCGAGCTGCTGAAACACCATGTTCACCGGGCGGCGATTCGGCGGCACGTCGCGCATGCTCCTGCCGCCGATCGCGATGTCGCCGCGGTCCGGTGCGATGAATCCCGCGATCATGCGCAGCAGCGTCGTCTTGCCGCAACCCGACGGTCCCAAAATCGAAAAAAAGCTGCCTCGCTCGACCGAGAATGACAGGGAATCGACCGCGATGTGGCCGGCGAAACGCTTGACGACGGCGTCGGCTACCAGATCCGGCGTACTCAATTGGCAGCCTTTACGCGGTCGAGCACCCGGCCTTCCATTTCTTCCAGGCCGGGCGGTATCGCCGGGTACCAATGGATGTGCGTCAGATCATTGTTGGGGAAGGCGGCGGCGAATTGTGCTTTCAGGCGCGGATCGACGAGCGGCGCGGTGTTCATGGCCGCGGAGAAGCTGCCCACGGATTTGATGACACGCGCGGCATTTTCCGGCCGCATGGTGAAATTGATCCAGGCGTAGGCCGCGGCGTCATTGCGGCCGCGCGCTGGCAGCGCGAACGTGTCGAGCCAGCCGAGGGCTCCGGACCGCGGCACGACGAATTGAATATCCGGATTCTCGCGGTTGAGCGTCCAGCCGCCGGTGTCCCACATCATGGCGGCCACGACTTCACCAGAACGGATGCCGTTGAGCAACTGGTCCTTGTTATCGTAGAAGAACTTGAAGTTTGCCTTGCAGGCGATGAGCGCGGCGCCCACTTGATCCATGAGCGAAGCGTAGGCCTTGGGGTCGCCGTAGAGCGCAAACGGGTCCTTGCCGGCCGCGAACGCGAATGCCATCAGGGTTGGGCGGCGCAGGCGCACGGCCGTCTTGCCCTTCAAATCGGCTCTGCACAGGTCCGGATAATCGGCAATCTTGGTGCGCTTGGCGTTGACCACGAGACCGTCGGTCCCCCACAGATAGGGCAGCCCATACACCTTGTCGTCGAGAGTGGTGTTCTTGCGGACGATGCTCAAGAACTCGGGCTGAAATTCGTCCAGTTTGAGCTTGGTGAGATCGAAGGGCTTGTAGATCCCGAATTCTCGCTGGGCGGCCAGGATGCGGTCCTGGGAAGGCTGCGCGAGGTCGTAGCCCGCGCCCCCGGTCGCCCGCAGTTTGGAAATCATTTCCTCGTTGTTCGACAGGGTCAACTCGACCTCGATGCCGGTCTCTTTTTTAAATGCGGCGATCAGGTCGGCGGGTACATAATCGGCCCAACTGATGATGCGCAGCTTCTGGCTGTCGGCCCTGATGCTGTCTGCGCCCAAGCTCAGAGTGAGTGCGAACGAGGCTATCAAGATGTATTTCATCGATGCTCCCCGGGAATCCCTCGCACATCTTACCGAATCCCCGGCGCGCAGGCTGGTTCCTTGAGGGCGCGCCTCAAGCGCCGCCAATTCATCCTCGGCGGATTGAGCGTGGCTGGAGCGCTCGTGATCGGCTGGCTTGCGACGCCCCAACGTCAGCGGCTCAAGCCCGCAAGGCCTCTATCTCAGGGGCCTGGGCAAAACGCGCTGAACGGCTGGGTCAAGGTATCCGCGGACAACACCGTGACCGTCGTCATGTCGCAGGCCGAGATGGGTCAGGGTGCTCACACCGGACTCGCGATGCTGCTGGCCGAGGAAATGGATGCCGATTGGAGTCAGGTGAAGCTCGAGCAGTCGACGCTGGATGCCATCTACAACAACCAGGCAGCATTGATCGATTCGCTGCCGCTCCAGCCGGACGACCACGGCATCGTGAAGCGGGCGGCCGGTCACCTGGTGGGCAAATTGGTGCGTGAAATACCGGGATTGCTAGGTACCGGCGGCTCATCCAGCATCAAGGATCAGTGGCTCCCCATGCGCGAAGCAGGGGCGTCGGCGCGCGCCATGCTGATCGCCGCCGCCTCGGCAATGTGGCGCGTGCCTGCGCTCGAGTGCCGCGCCGAAGGCGGGCGAGTGCTGCATCCCTCCGGCCGCGACGCGGTCTTCGGGGATCTGGCGGCGCGTGCCGCGCAACTGGACCTGCCGCGGCACGTAACGTTGAAAAAACCCTCTCGGTTCACGCTGATCGGCCGGCCGATGCCGCGCATCGATAGCGGCGTGAAACTCGACGGTTCCGCCATTTACGCCATCGACGTCCAGCCGCGCGGACTGCTGTATGCCAGCATCGCGATGTGTCCCACGCTCGGCGGCAAAGTCGCGCATTTCGATGCGGCCGCGGCGCAAGCACTTCCCGGAGTGCGCAAGGCAATCGCGCTCGCGCCGGTCGCGGGCGGCTCATTCTTGCCAGGCGAAACGTCAGGCGGAGTCGCGGTCATCGCAGACACGGCCTTCAATGCCCTGCGCGGAGTGAAGATGATCGAGATCGAGTGGGCGCACGGCGCCGCCGCCAACCTGTCGAGCCGCTCCCTCTTCGATGAATTGGCTCATGTTCTCAGCACCCAGGAAGGCAAGATTCATTTCGAACGCGGCGATGTCGCGGCCGCCCTGAAGTCCGCGGTGAAGATCATCGATGCAGAATACCGCGTGCCCTTTCTGGCGCATGCAACCATGGAACCGATGAACTGCACTGTACAGTTCAAGGATGGCGCCGCGACCGTCTGGGCGCCCACCCAGGCGGCAGGTTTCGCGAGCGCCGCCGTGGCCAAGGCCCTCAATATCAAACCGGCCCGGGTCGACATCAAAGTGCCGTACTTGGGCGGCGGCTTCGGACGCCGCTATATGACGGACGTCATCGTGCAAGCCGCACTGATTGCGCGCGAGACCGACGGCGCGCCGGTGCAATTGCTGTGGCCGCGCGAGCAGGACATGGGCCACGACTACTACCGTCCCGCCTACCTGTGCCGCTGCAGAGCCGGCTTCGATGCCGTGGGTAACCTGGTCGCCTGGGCTACCACCTCCGCGGGCTCGAGCCTGGGCGCTCCGGCTTTGTTGGACAACTCCACCGACGGGGCGTCCAACACGGCTTATGCATTTGCGAACGCGCGCATCGCGCATCAGCGGGTTGAATCGCTCGTGCCCACCGGCATCTGGCGTTCCGTCGCGCATTCGCAGAATGCGTTCTTCACCGAATGTTTCATCGACGAGTGCGCGGGCGCCGCGGGCCGCGATCCAGTGGCGTTGCGGGCGGAGCTCTTGAGCGGCAGCGAACGCCACCTGCGCGTGCTCAAGCGCGCGGCTGAACTCGCTCAGTGGGGCCGAGCGGCGGTTGCGCCGGGCGGCAGGAGGTGCGGTCAGGGCTTTGCCATTCACCGCTCCTTCGGCACCGTCGTCGCACAAGTGGCGGAAGTTTCGGTGAGCGAGGACGGCAAAATTCGGGTGCACCGGGTCGTCTGCGTTGTCGACTGCGGCTTTCCCGTGAATCCCAATCTCATTCGCCAGCAGATGGAGAGCGGCATCATCTATGGCTTGTCCGCCGCGCTGCACGGCGAAATCACCATCGAGAACGGCCGAGTGCAGCAGAGCAATTTTCACGATTACACGCCCCTGCGCTTCAACGAATGTCCGGCGATCGAGATCGACATCATTCCCAGCGAGGATAGTCCGGGCGGAGTCGGCGAGCCGGGTACCCCGCCGATTGCGCCGGCGGTCGCCAATGCCGTGTACGCGCTCACAGGACGGAGATTGCGCAGTCTGCCGCTGAAACTCATCTGATCGGTGTGCGGGGAAAATCCTCCGACATGCGGGCGTGCCGCGCGGCATAATCTCGGAGTCATAGCGCAGGCACGAGGCCATCATGGATATCGCTCAATGGGAATTCGCTTATGTGCCGACGACGGGCGTGCGGCGGGCGCATGAAACGCCGATCGTGCTCGCCACCGAGGCCAGTCTCGAAGGCTTCGGCCGTCTCGTCGAAGATCCCAAGACTTTCCCGATCGAGATCGTTCGCTGGCCGGCGCAAGGATGGCGGCCCATCGACATGAATTCCGGCGATCAAGGCGGAGTGACCGAGGGGCTGTTCGAGTTTTGCTGGAAGGGCGAGACTTTGTACGCGCGAAACAACGCAGTGGGCGACAGTTATCTGTTCGGCTGGAGCACTTGGCCCGAAGAGGCTGCCGGCGCCTGCGATCGATCGCGCGAGCGGGCGCTGATCTGGCGCGCGAACTATCACCCGGACGGCGGCCAGCTCTTTTATCCGCTCAACGGCCAGAGCTTCGTCGTCCCGCTGGCGCTGCCGGGAGATGACGTAACGCCGGAAAAATTCGTCACTTTCTGGTGCGATGGGGGCCGAGGCCTGTACCTTCATCCCAATGTTTGGCACGGAGCAGTCGTGCCGCTCGATGACGAAGCCGAGTTCCTCGATCGCCAGGGCCGCGTTCACGCCCGGGTCTCGGTCGATTTCGTGAAGGAATTTGGCTGCTATCTCGCCGCGCCGATGCGACGCCCCCGAGCCCCAAGCGCATGAGGCGAAACAAAGCGGCATTTCTCTTCGATCTCGACGGCACCCTCGTCGACAGCGTGTACCAGCATGTGCTGGCCTGGAAGTCTTCGCTGGATCAAGAAGGCATTCCGTTATCGGTATGGCGCATTCATCGCAAGATCGGCATGAGCGGCGGTCTGTTCGCAAACATACTGCTGCGAGAAACGGGGTTCGACAATACGCCGGAGCGTTTGGAGCGGCTGCGAGCGCGCCATGCCGAGGCTTACCGTGCGCTCTCGGCCAGCGTGCAGCCGCTGCCCGGCGCGCGAGAGTTGCTCGCATATCTCAGCGCGCAGGGTACGCCTTGGGCGATCGCAACCAGCGGGCGTATGGAAACCGCCGGCCACAATCTCGCTGCCCTCGGCGTCGATCCGGCCAAGGTGCCGGTGGTTACGCGCGATCAGGTCAAGTACGCCAAGCCCGATCCGGATCTGTTCCTGACCGCGGCCGAGCGGCTCGGTGTGGACATCCGCGACTCGCTCGTGCTTGGCGACAGTATCTGGGACATGATTGCCGCGCAGCGGGCGCGCGGACTCGGAGTGGGGCTACTGTCGGGCGGGTACGGCGAGGAAGAGCTGGCGCGTGCCGGCGCCTTCCGGGTTTATGAGGACCCGGCGGATCTTCTCAGGCATATCGACGAGGTCGCGGCACGTAGCTGACGGCCTCGAGAAATGAATGACAGCCCGGTGGGGGTCGCGCATATAATTTTTTGACGTTTTGTCGCTTTAGCAGGTCCCAAAGCGACAAAACGTCAGGATTTTTTTAAAGTATGACACCCCGGAGGCCGTCCGCGCGTCAACCGCGATCCGCGGGCCGCCTTGTCGCGGCGCAATATTTTCATCGATCTGCATCTAGGGCTCATCCCGCACCGAATTAGCTGTACGAATCCACTTGTCGCGGGGGCCCCTCACCAATGAATCGACGATCCCGATGGACGGCACCTCCCCCCGAGACAGGGACAGCCGATTGACGCGCGCCGGCCGGCTTCGACGCGCCCGAGGTTGGGCGGCTTTCGCGGTGCTCGGAGCTCTTGCGCGGATCGGTTCTGCTTGGGCTTCTCCCTACATTCCGGCGAGCGACACCCAAGTGCTGGCAGAACTCCCCGCCGGGGCGAGGCATTCGAGCGACCCGTCGCGGGAATTGGCGGCCACGCGCCTCGACGTTGCATTGCCGCTCGCGCAGTTCGACATTTCGCGCGCACGCACGACCGGCGATTTGCGGTTCTTAGGCTATGCCGAGGCGATCTTGGCGCCGTGGATGCATCGAACGACGGTCGCGCCGCAGGTTCTGATCCTCAACGCTACCATTTTGCAAAGCAGGCACGCTTTCGACGCCGCCCTCGCCGAACTCGATCAAGCGCTCGAGGCTCGCCCCGACGACGCGCAGGGTTGGCTGACCCGCGCGACGGTGCTGCGCGTCCTCGGCCGCTACGACGAGGCGATGGCGTCGTGTGAGCATTTGGCCCGTACCGCCGACCCCGCGATCACGAGTCTGTGCAGGCAGAGCCTGCGTGGGCTCACAGGCCACTTGAAAGACGCCTACGCGGTCATCGCGTCCTTATCGCCGCAAGATCTCGTCCCGGAGGTGCGTGCGTGGCGCTATTCCGAACTCGGCGAGATGGCCGAACGGTTGGGCAACGACCCAGCCGCGGAACTTTGGTTCCGTGATGGGTTGCACATGGCGCCCGCCGACTTGTACATGCGATTGGCTTGCGCGGATTTGCTGCTGCGGCATGGCCGGGCAGTGGAAACCCTGCAATTGCTTCAAGGCTACGAATCGATGGAGCCCATGCTGCTCCGCGTTGCGATTGCGCATCGGCAGTTGCATGACGCCGCGAGCACCCAAGCGGAGGCGTTGTTGACGAATGCGTTCGAGGTCGAACAGCGGCGGGGCGATGCCGTGCATCGGCGCGAACAGGCGAGATTCCTGCTCGACGTCGATCAGGCTCCGACGGCAGCGTTGGCGGCCGCCCTGGAGAACTGGCGGGTACAACGCGAGCCGGACGATATTTTGATCCTATTGCGAGCGGCGCATGCCGCACATCAGTTGCAAGCCGCCGCCGACGCCCTGGAATTCTTGAAGCGGAGCGGGCTCGAGGACGTCCGGCTCGACGCGTATCGGAGTGCGACATGAGAGGCGTTCTCAAGACGGGCGTCCTCATGGGAGGTGTCGTCCTGAGGGGCGTCCTGTTGATGATTGCCGCGGCTCCCACGGCGCATGCGCACATTGCGAGCAACGGATTTCTGGTTGCCAACGTTGCGGGTTCCGACATCACGGGGTCCATGGAACTCGCGGTTCGGGACGTCGAACTAGCCGTCGGCGCCGATGCCGACCGGGATGGAAAAATCACATGGGGCGAGCTGCGTGCCGCCGCACCGCGGCTCGCTCGCTATCTCGCGGAGCATGTTTCGTTCGCGGCCCAAGACGATGCGTGCTCGTTGGCGTTTCAAGGGATTGAAGTCAATGATCGTGCGGACGGCGGCTATGCGTGGATGCCGTTCAAGGCTCGATGCCCGGCGGCGGTCCGCCGGCTCGCCGTCCGCTACACCGTCATGGACGGCATCGATCCCTCGCACCGGGGTTTGCTCACGCTGAGCGCCGCTGGTGTCGTGCAGACCGGCGTGCTCGGCGGCGCCGCGTCCCAGGACGCCTTCTCGGTGTTCGCCCCGTCGCGCTGGCGGGCATTCGCGGAATATTTCCGGGCCGGCGTATGGCATATCTTGAGCGGCATCGACCATCTGCTGTTTCTGCTTTCCTTGCTCCTGCCGGCGGTTTTGTTGCGCAAGGACAGTCGGTGGGAGCCGGTCGCCGCCGTCCGTCCGGCGCTCATCGGCATTTTTAAAGTGGTGACTGCGTTTACTTTGGCGCATTCCCTGACGCTCACCTTGGCCGCACTGGATATCGTGCGTCTGCCGAGCCGGCTGACGGAATCCGTGATTGCCGCCTCGATCATCGTTGCCGCTCTCAATAACATCTTTCCCCTCGTCACGGAAAGCCGCGCGCGAATTGCCTTCTCATTCGGCCTGCTGCACGGATTCGGCTTTGCATCCGTCTTGGCGGACATGGGATTGCCTCAGGGAGCCCGGCTCATTTCCTTGCTGGCGTTCAACGCCGGCATCGAATCGGGACAACTGGCAGTGGTCGTCGCTGTCATGCCGATCATTTACGGCTTGCGATCCGGGTCATTCTATCGCCGCACGGTGATGCCGTGGGGATCTGCGGCGATCGCCGCCTTGGCGCTCGTGTGGCTGGTGCAACGCGCGATCCTGGCGACCGGCTAAGAAGCTCTATGGGACGACGGTCGTGAACAGATAAACCACGAACAAGGTGAGCAGCACGATCCCGTGCAGAATGATGGTTCTTCCGGTGCGCAGAACCAGCACCGATAGGAATAGCGAGAGCATCAGG
Source organism: Steroidobacteraceae bacterium (assembly GCA_035569355.1). Taxonomy (GTDB): domain Bacteria; phylum Pseudomonadota; class Gammaproteobacteria; order Steroidobacterales; family Steroidobacteraceae; genus Bog-1198. The sequence goes on along the minus strand of DATMNF010000142.1, from coordinate 73,456 downwards.
AGCAGCGAAGATTTAGCGTCCAGTCCCAAACGCAAATGGGAATCCGTGTAGAGCGAGACGAAGCTGACCGCGGGAATGGTTAGCCCGATAGTGGCGAGAGCCGAACCCAACGCGAGATTGAGGCTGGTTTGCAGGCGATTTGCGATCGCCGCCCGGACCGCCGCGACGCCCTCGGGCAGCAAGACGATACCGGCGATTATTACTCCAACCAGTGCATTCGGCGCTCCCATGCCCGTTACTGCCGCCTCGAGGCTGGGAGCCAGTTTCTTCGCGAGCAACACCACGACGACCAGGCAAACCAGCAAGAGGACGGAACTCAATGCCGTTGCCCCTTTGCCGGGCGGCGTCGTAGGCGACGAAGTCCCGGCGTCGTCCTGCAGAAAAAACTGGCGGTGCCCAAAGGTCTGGGTAAAGACAAACGCACCATAAACCACGAGCGTCACGACGGCGATGAGCGCGAGTTGGCTTGGCGAATAGTAGGGCCCCGGAGTGGTGACGGTGTAGTTTGGAAAGACCAGCGTCAAAATGACGATGGTCGCCAATGCGACAAGCGCTGCGGTTGCACCGTCCAAACTGAAATTCTGTTCGCGGTGCTTGAGTCCCCCGACCAGAAGGCAAAGTCCGACGATGCCGTTCAGTATGATCATCACCGCAGCGAATACGGTATCGCGGGCCAGTCCCGCCGCTTCCTCCCCGCCGGCGGTCATCAGCGACACGATGAGCGCCACCTCGATGAGAGTGACTGCGAGCGCCAGCACAAGGGTGCCCAGCGGCTCTCCCACGCGGTCAGCAATGACCTCCGCATGATGAACCGCCGCAAATACGCTGCCGCCGAGCCCCAAGGCCGCCAAGACCACGATCGTTGAGCCGCCCATGATGCCGAACATGGCCGCGAGCAGTATCGCCACGGCAAGCACCGGGGCGCCGATCGTCCATAGGGGCAATTGAGTGCTGCGTTTCATGCTGATGCGGCAATCTCGCAGGTATAATCCTAAAAATCCATACGGGGGTTGAATGAAAATAGACATTGGACAGAAGAAATACTTGACCGGCCTCAAGTTCTCGCTCGGGCTTGCGCGCTTGGCCGCCGGGACACTGGGTGCGAGTCTCGCTCACGCCGGCCCAGGCGCCGCCGCGCCGGAGCCGGTGCGCACCCAGGCGCGCGAGATTTTCGCGCACATCGTCGGCATCGAAAGTTCGATCGGCAAGGGCAACGTCCCCTTGGTGGCAAAGTACCTCGCCGAGCGCTTCAAGGCCGGCGGCTTCCCCGATGCCGACATCCATGTCCTGCCGCTGGGCGAGACCGCATCCTTGGTCGTGCGCTACCGAGGCAAGGGCAGCGGCGGAAGACCGATCGCGTTCATGGCCCATATGGACGTGGTTACGGCGAAGCGCAGCGACTGGCAACGAGACCCTTACACGCTGACCGAAGAGAATGGTTTTTTCTACGGCCGCGGCACTTCGGACGTCAAGCAGGAGGTTGCGCTGCTGACGGAGACATTCCTGCGGCTGAAGTCTGAAGGATTCGCACCGACGCGCGACCTCATCATTGCGTTCAGCGGCGATGAGGAGACCGCGCAAGATACGGCAAAGGACCTCGTTACCACGCATCGGGATCTCGTCGATGCCGAATTCGCCCTCAACGGCGACGGTGGCGGCGGTGTGCTCAGCGAAGGCACGGCCAAACCTCTCCTTTTCTACGTCCAGGGGGCGGAGAAGTATTCGGCCGAATTTCTCTTGACTACACACAATCCCGGGGGCCACAGTTCTCAGCCGCGTTCCGACAACGCGATTTACGAATTGGCGGACGCGCTCAAAGCAGTGCAGCGCTACGAATTTCCGGTGAAGTGGAATGACTGGACACTGGGCGATTTCAAAGCGGCGAGCCAGGCGACCCAGGGTCCCTTGGGGGCGGCGCTGGCGCGCTTTGCGGCCGACCCCGGAAACGCGGCGGCGGCGGCCGAGATCGCCAAGAATCCGGCCTTCGTCGGCAAGATCCGTACGACCTGCGTCGCCACGATGCTCACGGGCGGTCACGCGGAAAACGCGCTGCCGCAGTCGGCGACCGCCACCATCAACTGCCGAATCTTTCCGGGCACCGGCGCTGCGGACGTGCAGAGGACATTACAGGGGCTCGTCGGGCCAAAGGTCGACGTGCGGCTTGGCTACGATGCGCTGGTGTCGGATGCCTCGCCGATGCGCGACGATGTCATGCGAGCCGTTGCAAAGGCCGCGGCGGCCTCGGATTCAAGCGTGCCCGTGGTTCCGACTCAAGCCGCCTACGCCACCGACGGCGCGGTGTTCCGCAACGCCGGCATTCCCACTTACGGGGTCGGCGGAGTGTTCATCATGGAGAGCGAAGAGTTCGCGCACGGCCTCAATGAGCGGATTCGAGTAAAGGAGTTCTACAATGGCTTGGCCTACTGGGACGTGTTGATCAAGGCGCTCGCCGGGTAACACGCATGACGGAAACACCGACACGCGATTGGCGCACCGAGGGCGTTAAAGTCATCAAGAGCGACCGGCTGGACGCCAATACGCCGCAGACGCCGGGCATGCTGCGGGCGGCGGCGGTGAACTCGGCGCGTGGTTCGCAGAAGTTGTGGGCCGGCACCGTGATCATCAATCCGAACGCCAAGACGGGCGCGCACCATCACGGATCGCTGGAGAGCATCATCTACGTGGTTCGCGGCATCGCGCGGATGCGCTGGGGCGAGCGGCTCGAGTTCGTCGCCGAGGCGGATGCAGGCGATTTCATCTTCGTGCCTCCCTATGTCCCGCACCAGGAGATCAACCGTTCGAGCGCTGCGCCGCTCGAATGCGTGCTGGTGCGAAGCGGCAATGAGTCGGTGGTCGTGAACCTCAATATCGATGCCGCGGAACGGGTGGAAGAGGTGTACTGGATCGATCCCATCCATCGAGGCCCGCCGCGATGAGGCGGACCGCTACAGCGTAGCCAGATTCTCCGATTCGCGCCGTAAATCCTTGAGAAATACTTCGAGCTCCGCTTTGCGCGCCGGCAGCATCGCGAGGCCAGCAGGGGACAGCACTCTCGTCGGCACCTTTTTCAGATTGTCCTCGAGCATCTTGACCGCCTTGGGGCCGTCGGGATCCCCGCCGTTCGGATCGACCAGCGCCATGACCCGCGCCACACCGATGGCCCCCAGCCAGTCGAGGGCATCGGCATCGTGCAAGTAGAGCGCTTCGGGACCGACCGGGTCGCGATAGTACATGTGAGTGCGAATCGCGCCGCGAACCGCATCGATCTTCGTCATGGGAAAACCGGTGTCCTTGAGAACGGTGTCGACGATGTCGGCCGCGACGTCCGAGTGGTCGAGTTTTTCCTTCTCCCACGGCGGGAATGCCGCCATGTCGTGAAGAAAGGCTGCCGCGAACAGCACATCATCATCGAGCGTCACGCGATCGGCGGCCGCCAATTCACGCGCCAGTGCATAGTCGCGCAAGCAGTGCGAGTAACCCCAGGCCGGATTCTTGAAGTGCTTGGCCGCGAAGTCGCGCACGCTCGCGTGCCAGTCGGATGACGCCACTGGGGCGGCCGGCGCCGCGACGAGGATCCCCATGATCAACGCGGCTACTCTCATTCGGCGCGCTCTTCGGCAATGGCCTTATCCACCATGGTGCGAAAGCTCGCGAGAGCCGTGTCCATGCGCATGGCCAGCATGGGAGCGTCGGGTGCAAGATCCAGGAGACGTTGCTGCGCGAGAATGATGTCCATGTCTTCTTGGAATCCCGCCAGCACGCTCTGCCTCAAGTTCTCGGTAACCGACGGATCGTCGAGTGCAAAGCCGTGGGATTGCTGAAAAAAATAATGCGAAGTGGTCTCCGTTTCGGGAGTGACGGCCTGGCAGCCGAAGAATTGCGCAGCATCCGTCCGGTTGCCCTGCGGCGCGCCGGTTCCGGTCGGAGCGCTTCCCGAGTCCATCAACAGCACTCCGGGGAGCACAACATCATAGATGTTCCAGCGATCGACGTTGCCGGACCATGTCTTCAACTTGCGCAGGAACGGTGCGGGTTCGTCATCGATCAGCCATCGCTCGACTCGCACGCTGCGTCCGTTGCGCGTCACCTTGGGTCGGATGGCGGCGTACTTGGCGCTGCCTCCGAGCGTGGTCTCGTGGACATACGACAGGTGAGAAAAATCGAGCAAGTTGTCGGTGATGAGCAGGTAGTTGGCATCGTAGTGCATATAACCCGGCGTGCCGCGCCACCCCGCATCGTCCAGATAGTGCGTGTCGGGAATCAGCGAGGCGTCCGCTCTCTCCGCCTCGCCCATCCAAACCCAGACCCATTTGAAACGCTCGACGACCGGGTACGCCCGCACCTTGGCTGCCGGCGGAATGAAGTCCTGCGAGGGTATTTCCACGCATTTGCCCGTACTGTCGAACAGCAACCCGTGATACATGCAGCGGATGTTGTCGCCTTCGCGGCGTCCCTTCGAGAGCGGCGCCGCGCGGTGACAGCATCGATCGTCGAGCGCCACCACATTCCCCGCACCGTCTCGCCACAACAGCAACGGAACGCGGGTGATGGTTCGTGCCAGCATGCCGTCCGGCGTGATCTCGTGCGACCACGCCGCAACGTACCAGGTGTTCTTGAGAAAGGTGGTTCCGGTATTCATGTTCGCTCCCCCTAGTTCATTGTAGGCGCGGCCCCGCCGGCCGGCCAGGTTCACTCATGGGCCGGCGCATCCGGCGAACCCGCCGCCAGCGCGCCGATCAATTCGTCGAGTGCGCGATAGAAGTTGCTGGAGAATTCCGCCCCGATCATGGTCTCGATGTGACGGTAGGTCGCGTCGATCTGCGGAGCCATGCGGGCGGCGAGAGCGCGACTGCGCGCCGTGAGCGAAACGCGTACCCGGCGCTGGTCATGATCGAAGCGCTTGCGCTTGACGTAGCCCAGCTCCTCCATGCGCGACAATACGCCGGCAAGGCTGGGGCTCGAAATGCGGCATATCTCGCCGATCTCGCGCGGCTCCAGCGGGCCCGTGTCGATCAGGGCGCGGACGATGCGCCATTGCTGCTCCGTGATTCCGTGGCCATTCAGGATGGGCCGGAACCGGGTGATCACCTGCTCGCGAGCCTGCAGCAGCAGCAATGGCAGGTTGCGGTGGCGGAAATTTACCGATCCGGGGTTCAAGCCGTGTCCTCGCGAAAGGCGGCGCCGTTTTGACGAAGGAATTTACATGGCGGCATATTACTAATATATTAGTGAATATCGCTGGTGAAGACTAGCGCAAAATTCGGGTAGGCGAATGCTGGCTGGCACAGGCTCGTTCTCGATTCCGTTCGACGTCCCGCCCTATCGGTTGAGCGGTACGGTGTACGGCGCCCTGCTGAACCATCGCTCGGCACTTGCGGCGCTCGCCGACACGGTGAACCAGCCGCCCTACAACGCGCCGCCGCATGCCCCCGTGCTCTTCATCAAGCCCCGCAACACCCTGGCGCCGTCGGGCAGGATCGTAAGAATTCCGGCGGGGACGGCCGAACTCGAGGTCGGCAGCAGTGTCGGTCTGGTTCTCGGCCGCACCGCGTGCAAGATATCCGAGGCGCGGGCCATGGATTATGTGGCGGGCTATCTCATCGTCGCCGATGTCAGCGTCCCTCAATCCAGCTATCATCGGCCGAACATCCGTCTCAATGCGCGGGACGGATTTTGTCCCCTGGGGGCCGTCACCGCGCGGGCCTCCTCCGCTAGCCCCGAGAGCATGACCATCCGTACCTATATCGACGACGGCTTGGTGCAAACGGCAAGTACCGCCGATTTGATCCGCCCGGCAGGGAGACTCTTGGCGGACGTCACTGACTTCATGACCTTGGCGCCGGGCGACGTACTTTCGCTCGGGGCCGCGGGACCCGCGCCGCGCGCGCGCTCGGGCCAGACGATCACGATCGCCGTCGACGGTTTGGCGAGCCTCAGAATTCCCTTCGAGGGCGCCGCATGATGCGCGCGCGAGTCGCCTACGCGGGAGCCATTCACGATGCGAGTCCGGCCGATCGCGATGCGAATCCGGCCGACGAGAGATTGCGGCTGGCCGACGGTCGCATCGTGGCCGCCGAGGAGGTCGTCTGGCTGCCGCCGTTTGATGCCGGCACGGTCATTGCGCTCGGCCTGAACTATGCCGATCACGCCAAGGAGCTGGCTTTGAAGCACCAGGAGGAACCGCTGGTATTTCTCAAGGGCCCCGGTACGCTGCTGGGTCATCGAGGCGTGACCCGCCGGCCGGCGGGCGTAAAATTCATGCACTACGAGTGCGAACTCGCGGTGATCATGGGACGTCCCGCGAAGGAAGTTCCGCGCTCGCGTGCTTTCGAGCATGTGGCGGGATATTGCATCGCCAACGATTACGCCATTCGAGACTACCTGGAGAACTGGTATCGGCCCAACCTGCGGGTCAAGAATCGCGACGGCTGCACCGTGCTGGGCCCCTGGTTCATCGATGCGGCCGATGTCGCCAATCCGGCGGACCTTGGGCTTAGAACTTTCGTCAACGGCAAATTGACCCAGTCGGGAAATACCCGCGATTTGATTTTCGACATCCCGTACCTGGTCGAGTACTTGAGCTCCTTCATGACGTTGTCGCCGGGCGACGTGATTCTCACCGGTACTCCGGAAGGCGTGATCAACATCGCGCCGGGCGACGTTGTTGCCTGCGAAATCGACGGCCTCGGCCGGCTCGTCAACACGATCGCGGCCGATGCTGAATTCGGCCGTTGAGAGAGAAAGCCATGCAGATCCAACATTTGATCAACGGCGCCTCGGTCCCAAGTGCGGAGTATTTTCAGACCCTGAATCCCGCCACGCAGGAGGTGCTCGCCGAAGTGGCGCGGGGCGGCGAACGAGAAGTCGACGCCGCCGTGGCCTCCGCCAAGGCGGCCTTCCCCGCATGGGCCGGCCGGCCGGCCGCGGAGCGCGCCGCACTGCTGCGCCGCCTGGGCGACTTGATTGCAAAGCATGTCCCGGACATCGCCCGCACCGAGACCTTGGATACCGGCCAGGTAATCGCGCAGACCGCCCGGCAATTGGTGCCGCGCTCGGCGGACAACTTCCAGTACTTCGCCGAAATGTGCGTGCGGGTGGACGGTCACACCTATCCCACCGCGACGCACCTCAATTACACGCTGTTCCATCCGGTCGGCGTCTGCGCGCTGATCTCACCCTGGAATGTGCCTTTCATGACGGCAACCTGGAAGGTGGCGCCGGCTCTCGCGTTCGGCAACACGGCCGTCCTCAAGATGAGCGAGTTGTCGCCGCTGTCCGCGGCGCGCCTGGGGGAATTGGCTTTGGAGGCCGGAATTCCCGCGGGAGTCCTCAATATCGTGCACGGCTATGGCGCCGAAGCGGGCGAGTCGCTGTGCCGACATCCCGACGTGCGGGCGATTTCCTTCACCGGTTCGACGGCCACGGGAAATCGCATCGTGAAGGCGGCGGGCGTGAAGAGATTTTCCATGGAATTGGGCGGCAAAAGTCCCTTCGTCGTGTTCGAGGATGCGCATCTTGCACGCGCGCTCGACGCCGCACTATTCATGATTTTCTCCAACAATGGCGAGCGCTGCACGGCTGGGTCGCGCATCCTGGTGCAGAAATCCATTTACGCCGCTTTCGTCGAGAAGTTCACCGACCGTGCGCGGCGCATCGCGGTCGGCGATCCGCTCGACGAGAAGACCATCGTCGGGCCCATGATCAGCGAGAATCACCTGGAAAAGGTGCGACGCTATATCGAGATGGGACCCAAGGAAGGTGCGGCCTTGATGTGCGGCGGATTGGATGCGCCGCCCCTGGCCGGCTCGCTGAAAAAAGGGAACTTCGTGAAAATCACCGTGTTCGCCGATGTCGACAATCGCATGCGCATCGCGCAGGAAGAGATTTTCGGGCCTGTCGCCTGCCTCATTCCATTCGAGGACGAAGCCGATGCGATCGCCAAAGCGAATGACAGCGTCTACGGATTGAGCAGTTACGTCTGGAGCGAGAATCTCGGGCGCGCGCACCGCGTCGCCGCCGCTATCGAGGCGGGCATGTGCTTCGTCAACAGCCAGAACGTGCGCGATCTGCGACAGCCGTTCGGCGGAACGAAGGCTTCGGGCACGGGCCGCGAAGGCGGCACCTGGAGCTACGAGGTGTTTCTGGAGCCAAAGAACGTCTGCGTGAGCTTGGGTGCGCACGTCATTCCTCACTGGGGCGCCTAGACAATGAGCCTGTACCAGATGCAGAAATTCTTGTTCGACATCAATCGTGACCGCGACTTGCAGCGGCAGTGTCGCGCCGATCTGCCGGCGGTGCTCAACCGCTATGATCTCACCGGCGAGGAGCGGCACGCGCTCGAGGAGGGGGACATCGGGTTGATCTATGTGTTGGGGGCCAATGGGCAATTGCTGATGCACTATGCCGCCTTCCTGGGCATGCCGTGGGCCGACTACATCGCGGCAATGCGCGAAGGGATCAGCCGGCACGGACCGGTTCGTGCCGGCGTGTATGCGATGACGACGCGAATGGACGAGAAGGTGGCTGGAATATGAGTCTCGTGTTCGCCGGCGTCTGCAGCCACGCTCCCGGCATCACCGGGCGTGCGGACATGGCGGACCGGACCATCACCGAAGAGTTCTACGGCGCCTACCGCGGAATGGCCGACGAGCTCGCCGCCGCGAAACCCGACGCCTTGGTCATCGTCGCCGCCGAACACTTCGCCAACTTTTTCATGAACAACATGCCCGCATTCGCCGTCGGGATGGCGGAGAGTTACGAGGGCCCCATTGAAGATCCAGAGTGGCTGGGAATTTCCCACGCGAGGATCCCGGGCGCCGCGCCGCTCTCGCGCCGCCTGATATGCGAAATGATGCAGACCGTGGATCTCGCTTATGCCGAGGAATGGAAGTTCGACCACGGAATCATGGTGCCCTTGAGCTTTCTGACCCCGCGATACGATCTGCCCGTCATACCCGTGAACATCAATTGTCAAGGACCTCCGCTGGCGCCGCTGCATCGCGCGTGGGCCTTCGGCGAGGCGTTACGCCGCGCCGCGGATCTCGCGCCGGAACGAATCGCAGTGGTGGGTACCGGCGGCATTTCACACTGGCCGGCAACACCGGATTCCGGGCGGATCAACGAACCCTGGGACCGGGAATTCCTGCGACGCTGGCAAATCAACGACAGGCCCGGGATGCTCTCCTACACGGACGAGACGACTTATCGGGATGCCGGTCAGGGAGGATTCGAGATCCGCACTTTCATCAGCATCGCCGCGGCCGCCCGCGGCCGCGGGCAGGTGCATTACTACCGGCCGATTCCGATTTTCGCGGTGGGCTGCACGGTAGCCACGATGAGCATCGACGCCAAGGATTCATGAGATGTCGCACATGACGTTGGAGTACAGCGCCAATCTACGCGAATCAGGCCGCTTCGCCGAGCTGTGCCGGAAGTTGGCGCAATTCATGACGGCGCTGCGAGTCGATGGGGCAGCGGTGTTTCCACCCGGGGGCGTGCGCGTGCGCGCCATCTCCTTCGACGAGTACTGCATCGCCGACGGCACGGCGGGCGATGCCGGCTTCGTGCATGCCAATTTGAAAATCGGCGCCGGACGCAGCGATGCGGCGAAGCAGGCGACCTGCACGGGTCTCTTCGACATCATGAAGGCGCATTTTGCGGAGCAATTCGCGCAGCGCGGCCTGGCGTTGTCGCTGGAGCTGAATGAATTCAGCGAGGCCGGTACCCTCAAGCATAATAATCTGCACGCGCGCTTCAAGAAATCCTGAGTGCGGCGAGACCAAATCGTATGCTGCCACTAAATACCATTCAATTGCTGGCGCGGCGCTTGTACGACGCGCGCAAGAATCGCACTCAGTTGCGGCACTTTTCGATGGAGCATCGCGACATGACCATCGACGACGGATATGCCATCCAAAGCGAATGGGTCAGGATGGAATTGGCCGACGGCCGCACCATCAAGGGCCGCAAGATCGGCCTCACGTCGCGCGCCATGCAGCAGGCGTCGCAAATCACGGAACCGGATTACGCGCCGCTGATGGATGACATGTTTTTCGCAACGGGCAGCGACATTCCAATCGAGCGGTTCATCGCACCGCGCGTGGAGGTGGAGCTGGCTTTTGTTTTGCGCTCGCCGTTGAAGGGACCCGGAGCGACGATTTTCGACGTCCTGCGGGCCACCGACTACGTGACTCCCGCGCTCGAGATCATCGATGCCCGCATCGAGCAATTCGACCGGGACACCCGCGCGCCGCGCAAGGTGTTCGATACCATCGCCGATTTTGCCGCCAACGCCGGAATCGTCGTCGGAGGCTTGCCGGTCAAGGCCGATGCGGTCGATCTGCGTTGGGTGGGAGCGCTGCTGTACAAGAACGCGGTGATTGAGGAAACGGGTATCGCGGCTGCCGTGCTCAACCATCCCGCGACCGGCGTCGCCTGGCTTGCCAACAAGATAGCGCCGCATGGAGAGTCCTTGAATTGCGGGGACATCGTCCTCGGAGGCTCGTTCACGAGGCCCACCAGCGTCGTGCGCGGCGACGTGCTGCATGCGGATTATGGTCCTCTCGGCAGCATATCGATGCGTTTTGTCTGATTGAACGAGGCTCGTCATGGAACTGCCGATCAATGTATTCAAGCAAGCTCTGCGCCAGGGCAAGCCGCAAATAGGGCTGTGGGTGGGGCTGGCCGATTCCTACGCCGCCGAGCTATTGGCCACCACCGGTTTTGATTGTCTGGTGATCGATGCGGAACATGCGCCAAACGATCCGCGCAGCGTGTTGAGGCAGCTGCAGGCGATGGCGGCGTACCCGGTCCACCCGATCGTGCGTCCCGTGCACGGCGCTTCGGAGTTGATCAAGCAATATCTGGATATCGGCGCGCAAACGCTCATCATTCCGATGGTCGAGTCCGCCGAACAGGCTCGCGCGGCGGTGGCCGCGACGCGTTACCCCACCCGCGGGGTGCGTGGGGTCGGCAGCGCTTTGGCGCGCGCATCGCGCTGGAATCAGATCGACGATTACCTGCGCCGCAGCGATGATGAAATTTGCGTCATTGTCCAAGCCGAATCCGTCAACGCGTTGAGCAATCTGGAGGCAATCGCGGCGGTGGACGGCGTCGATGGAGTGTTCTTCGGCCCCGCCGATTTGGCGGCGTCGATGGGCATGATCGGGAAGCCCTCCGATGCAGCAGTGCAGGCGGCCATCACTCGCGGGATCGCGATGGTCAACAGGGCGGGCAAAGCGGCGGGCACTCTCACGTCCGACCGACAACTCGCGCGCGAGTACCTCAAGGCCGGCGCACTGTTCGTGGCGGTGGGCGTCGATACCTCGCTCTTGGTCAAGGCCGCCAAGGAACTGGCCGCCGAGTTCACGGCCGCAAGACCAAGCGTTGCCGCCGATGGTGCCTATTGAACGCCGCAGCCATTACGCGGCGAGGGCTTCGTGCACCAAAGCGATTTGCTTTTCTGCTTCGACGAGAATAGCCGCGCAGTCGTCTGCGGCCACTCCGACGGTTTGAAATGCGCTGATCCCGCCAGTCACGACGACCCGCGGCTCGGGCGTATTCAAGGCCTCCGCGATCACGAGACTGGCGATCAGCACGTCGGACAGCGCGGCTTCGTGCTTCCATCGGCGCTCGTGATCCGCCTGCTCTCCCACGGCGTCGCATATCTCTTCCGCAAAGCCCCAACTCTCCAAGACGGCTTTGCCGATGGAAGCCTGCCAACCTTCCAGAAGTTCCAACCAGAATTGTTCACCGCCAAGGCCCACCGCCTGGGTCGCGCGCGCCATGATGTAGAGATTGCCGATGCCATGCAATAAACCGGTCAGGAACGCCTCGTCCGGATTCAGTTTGGTGCGCCCGGCGACGATCTTGCTGATCGAGGCGACGGCAATGCTCTTGTTCCACAGGAGAGTCATCGGCTGCACGATCGACCGCAACGATGCTTCGTTCTTCATGTTCTGCACCGCATAGGACATCGCGGTCCCGTGCACCATTCGGTGGCCGAGCCGCGTGATGGCCGACCGCAAATCCGTCAAGCGCTTGCCCGAACCCAAGAAGGCAGCGGAATTCGCAGTTTGCAATATACGCGCCGCTAGACGCGGTTCGGCGCCGACGATGGTGACCACATGCTCTGAGGTTGTGTTCGGATCGGCCAACGCGGTGCTGATGCGGACGACGACATCGGGGAAGCACGGCAAATCGATCGAGCCCTCGGAAACTTCCGCGGCCAATTTTTGTAGAAACGCAAGCGCCGCCGCGCGCTCCTGCGGCGTCGAGGTGACGCCGCTCGCCGGGACTGACTGCGTGCCGGATCGGTACGTGGGAGGTGTCGCGCGATCAGACATGGGACACCGAGCGCTAGAAGGACGGTGCGGACGGCAGAATGCCGCCGCGCCCGGCGAGCCAAGCATGAATCTGACTGACGATGGCAAGCGCAATGCCTTCCGGCGTCACTGCGCCGATGTCGATGCCGACCGGGCCGCGAACTCTGGATCGAAGCTCGTCCGCCACCGGTCCGAGTTCCTGCGCGAGGCGGACTCGGCGCGCCTCGGGACCCAGCAGTCCGATGTACTCGGGAACGCCGGATTCTGCCAGTTCGCGCAGATAAATCGCATCGGAAGGCAGGTGGTGGCTCATCACCACCGCGGCATGACAGTGTTCGATGGCGACGGTCGAACGCAGCAAGTGCGGATCGCACAGCCTGACCTCTGCGCCCGGGAAGTCGGCTGCCACCACAAATGCAGGCCGATGGTCGACGACCGTCACGCGCCAACCCAGTCCGCGGGCCGCTTTAGCCACGGGCTGCGCATCGGGTCCCGCTCCGCAAATCAAGACATGCGGGGGCGGCGCGAGGAATTGTACGAACGCACGAGCACGCCGGCCGTCGATTTCCGAGTCCACGGCCCGCGACGCGCGCTCGGCCAGCGACTGCGCGGCGGCCCGAATCAGCACCGATGGAAGCGGCTTCCCGAGGTAGGTGCCGAGGGCAAGATCGGCGGACTCATGCACCGCGACCAGCGAGGCCGCTTCACCAGCCCGTGTGGCCTTTCCGGCCGCTGCGAGCGAGGCCGCGGCCGGACTGCCGGGACCGGCCGGCTCGAGCAATACGCGCATGGCACCTTCGCAGCCCGCACCGATGCCGAACAGGATGTCGTCGGGGCCGCGCATGTCGTACTCGATGGCCCGCGGCACGCCGCTCTCCAAAACTTGCTGCGCGTGAAGCTTCAGGTCCGCTTCCAGACAGCCGCCGCTGAGCAGTCCCAGGTATCGGCCGTCGGCCATGATGGCCATGCGGGCGCCGGGTTTGCGATACGTCGAGCCCGCCGTCGCGACCACGGTCGCGAGCACGCAGGGGTACTGCGCGGCAGGCCAGTGTTCCAGAAGCAATTCGAGACTTGTGTCGAGGCGCACGTCGAGCCGAGCAGTTGGCATTTAGCGGTATTTCCCGGTATCTACGCGCCTGTCTTACACCAGATTGTGCACCGCATATCGGTTAGTACTTACGGTATGAAACATACTGCCCTCCACGATACTCGATCCTAACCTAATTATGTCGAATTGTTACCTGAGTGCCTTTTGCACAAGGGCCGCCAATTAGTATGACCATGCGAGAGCGAATTCGCGCATGGTTCCCGCAACGGTCGGTTTGGTTGGCCGCCTGCCGTGTACCCATCCTCATTTTATTCGTCTTGGCCGTCGCGAGTCAGTTTTATTGGCAGCATGAAGCGGCGTTACTCGAACGCGAGAATTTGAATCTGCAGCTCAAGCAATTGGCGCGCGAAGTCACGAGAGAATCGGACCAACTGCTCGAGCGTGCCGGCGACTTGGCGGCATCGGACCTCGTTGCGCAACTGGTGCAGGACAATGCGGGTCCGCCGCCGGATCGCTCTGCGCTCATCGGTCTGACGCGCGGTGCCGTCGACGCATTTGCGGTTGTCTCAGCCTCGCAGGCCGTGCGATTCAGCGCCACGATTGCCGGAGACCACCTAACGGAGGAGCCGCCGGCGCCGGGATTGCTGAAGCACTTGCCGTCTCACACGCCCGCGGCGCCGGAATTTACCGATGGCCAATGGACGGTTGCGCTGCCGATCATGTCGCACGCTGCTCCGCCGTCGGTTCTGGGGTGGGTAGTCGCAGGGCGTTCGCTGTCTGCGCCGTTGATCGCGCGGTTGGCACGATCGGTGAGCGGTACTCTGACCGCGCGTCCGTTGACCGCGTTCGACGCGGCCGCGCTGCCGGAGGGCTTGCTGAAAAATACGCCGCGATCCTCGCAGAGCCTGAATGTCACGACGCATTTTTCGAGCGACAATTCGTCAGGCTACGCCGCGCTGCGCGACGCGAGCGGCCGGGCCGTTTGGGTTTTTCGCGTCAGCGCGGCGGCCCCGTCCTCGGCACCCGCAGGGCAGGGTGCGCCCTACGGCATCGGTATGAGTCCGGGGACCATGATCGCGGTATTGTCGATACTGGCGGTCCTCGCCGTCATTGCGCTCATCGCTTTCAAGCTCTATGTGCGCCGGCAGAAATCCACCGATGCGCGCTACAAGGCCATCATCGATCAGGCAAACGACGGAATCGTCATCGTGGATGCGAAGACGCAAGCAATCTTGTATACCAATCCCGCGTTCCTGAATCGCCTGGGTTACTCGGCTCTCGAGGCGCAGGCGCTGACGCTGCTCGATATTTTTGCCGATGGCGCCGCCTCTCACGAGAGCGTCCTCGCGCGGCTGCGCGACGCAAACTCGCAGATGGCGATCAATATGCAACAGCGGTGCAAGAGCGGGGCCCTGATCGACATCGAAGTGCGTTGCAATGCGTTCGACGTGGATGGCCGCGGCGTACTTGCGTACGTTACTCACGACGTATCCCTGCGCCGAAAGGCCGAACAGCAGCTGCTCGAGAATCAAAGCCGCCTCGACCGCATGGCGCACCACGATCAGTTGACCGGCTTGCCGAACCGGCACTACCTGACCGCCTTTCTGCCCGAAGCCATCGCGGAGGCACAAGCCGCCAACAGCAAGCTCGGCGTCGTGTTCCTCGATTTGGACCGGTTCAAGCACATCAACGACACGCGTGGCCATGAGACCGGCGACAAGCTGCTGCAGGAGGTGGCAACACGGTTGCGCGCCGTCGTTCGCGAGTCGGACGTCGTCATCCGAATGGGCGGCGATGAGTTCGTCGTGGTGTTTCGCAACGTCAAGTCGTATGACGAAGTGACTGCGGGAGCAGGCCGAATCATCGAAACCTTGAACCGCCCGATCATCATCGACGAGCACCCGTTGCAGACTACGGGCAGCGTCGGAGTGAGCCTGTTCCCGCGGGACGGTTCGAACATGGTCGAACTCCTCAAACATTCGGACACGGCGATGTACCAGGCAAAGGACCGGGGCCGGAACAACGTCCAAATGTTCAGCCAGGTCATGAACCGCAAACTGAAGCAGCGGGTGGCGGTCGAGGCATCCTTGCGAGAGGCATTGCGGCTGAAGCAGCTGGATGTGCACTACCAGCCTTTCATCAATTTGCTGACGCGGAAAGTCGTCGGGCTCGAGGCGCTCATGCGCTGGAACCATCCGGTGCATGGCATGGTGCCGGCCGACCAATTCATTCCGGTCGCCGAAGAGACCGGCCTGATCGTGCCCATGGGCAATTTCGTGCTGCACCGGACGATGCAAAACATGAGCGCATGGCGCAAGGCCGGCGTTCCGCTCGTGCCCATGTCGTTGAATATCGCTCCGGCGCAGCTGCAACGCGGGGAGTTGCAGTCGACGATCACCACATTGCTCAAGACGCACGGCCTTCGACCGGAGCTGCTGCAGCTCGAAATGACGGAGCGCGCGGTGTTCGATTCGCACGTGCCCGCGGGCGAGAGCCGCCAGGACACCATGGCGCGTCTGCGCGATCTCGGCGTGAAGATCGCCATTGATGATTTCGGAACCGGGTATTCGAGCTTGAGCTACCTCAAACACTGGCGTGTCGATGCGCTCAAGATCGACCGCAGCTTCGTGCGGGACCTAGTCACCGACTCGAGCGATCTTGCGATCGTGAGCGCGATCATCGCGATCGCCCGCCACCTGCAGATTCAGGTCATAGCCGAGGGAATCGAGGGATATCAGCAGGCGGAGATTCTGCGGCGGCTCGGCTGCGGAGTCGGGCAAGGTTTTCTGTTCGCGCGGCCCATGCCCGCCGGGCAGTGCCTGGAATTGCTCGGCGACAGCGCCGAGAGCGAAGACGAGGACATGCTGGCGGCCTTCAGCGCGGGACGCGGCTGAACGCGGTGAGCGCCGGCTCCGCCGGCAGGCGCCCCATGGCGTGTTCCTCGGCGATACTGCCGTTCAACGAAAGCGCTTGCGCCGTGGCTGGTGTGTCGCGTACCCATCGCACCGAGGGCGGCAGCGCTTGATCGGTCAGCAGGGCCAGCAGGCTCGCGTTCGTCGCCTCGACCGAGTCGAACGGAGTAGCGTGCCGCGAGCCGCGCACCACGACGATGTCGGCCTTGAGCGCCGCGGCGAGCGCATGCTTTTCCGCGAGCGGCGTGAAATCGCGTTCGGCCGCGATCAGCAACGTGCGGCTCGTCAGACGGTGGAGTCGATCGACGATCGCCCAGCGCGCCAATGCGAATCCCGTGCCGAGGTAGGCGCTCGCCGGCACCGCTCCCAGCACCGCGGCCGCATGATGGCGTATCGCTCGCTGCCAGGGCTCCGGAAACAGCCGAAGCGCAAGCAACCATGCCGTGCGCCGCATGCCCAGCAGCCGCACCAGCGCGGCGGTCACATAAGTCTCCAGCCATTTTCGCCAATGATCCGGACGATAAGTCGCCAGGCTGTTGATGAGTCCGAGCCGCGGCACGGACCCAGGGCGCAATGCCGCCATCTCGAGGGCAACCGCACCACCGAGAGAGAATCCAACGATGTTGATCTGCGACACTCCGAGATGATCGAGCAGAGCCCAAAGCGCCGCGGCAAACCCGCCGATGCTGTACCCGCCGCGCGGGGGCGGGCTGTGTCCGCTCCCGGGAAGATCGGGGACCACCACTCGAAACCGCTTTTCGAGCGCGGCCACCTGAAATGCCCAGTCGGCGCCGCTCGATCCGAGGCCGTGAATGAGAAGCAAGGGTTCGCCGCGGCCACGCACCAGATAGTGAATCGAGCATTTCTCGTCGCGAAAAATCGGCACTGCTACGCTCTCCCCGCCGCTGTTCTTTGCATGTTCGCCGGTCTTTTCATGTTTCGAGCCTGGCGCCGCGCACCGCCGCTCCCGTTGTCCTGAAGCGATCCTAAGCGCTGCACGCCGCGCGACGGCGTCGCCGCTTGCCGCATCAGGCCGCTCGTATTCGCCGGTTCCATTTGTAGGCCAACGCTGACCGCAGCGCCGCGTTGACTCGTGTCGGCGGATACTGACACCGATTTACATATCAACCCTGTTAGCATGCTCGGTCTTGGGAATAACCCACCGCAATTCGATGATGAGGGGGCAAATAAGTGAGTTGGCGAAGTTGGGGCGCGTTCGCGGCGCTCGGCATTATTTGGGGCCTGCCGTATTTCTTCATCAAGCTGTCGGTGCAGGAAATCTCGCCGGTCGTGGTCGCCTTCGGCCGGGTCGCGCTGGGCGCGCTGATCCTCCTGCCGATCGCCTGGCGGCGCGGCGCGTTGCGGTCCGTGGGAAAGCACAAGGGGGCGGTCTTTGCCTTTGCATTGGCCGAATTCGTCATTCCCTTTTCGGTGATCTCATACGGTGAGCGCTGGATCAGCTCTTCGGTGACCGGCATCCTCATTGCCATGGTGCCCCTGTCGATCGCGCTGATTCAGCGTTTCTTCGGCGTTCACGAGCGGCTGGGCTTTCGGCGCACGCTGGGTCTCGGATTGGGGTTCATCGGCGTTGCGGCCTTGCTCGGTTTCGGCACGATTTCCGGTCCTCTCGGTTGGGCGGGCGTCGCCTGCATGCTGATTGCGACGCTTGGCTACGCGATCGGACCACTCATCATTCAGCGGCATCTCAATGAAATTGACCCCTACGGGCCACTCGCCGCGAGCCTGGCCGTGGCCAGTGCGGTGCTCTTCCTTCCGGCCGTTCTTGCCTTTCCCGCACACCTGCCGTCGCCTGTGGCGCTCATGTCGGTGGCGATACTGGGTGTGCTGTGTACGGCGGTGGCCATGTTGTTGATGTTCTATCTCGTGGGGCACGCCGGCGCTTCGCGCGCGGCCGTTATCACTTACATCAATCCTGCGGTGGCGGCGTTGCTTGGCGTGTCGCTGCTGCACGAGCGGCTGGGATTGGGTGGAATCCTGGCGTTCGTGCTCATCCTGGTCGGCTCCTGGCTGGCGACCCGGGGAGCGCCCGTGCGACAGGTGCGGATGGGCGAAGCGGCCGTCTAGGCAGGCACCTCGTGCCGCCAAACCACATACGTTTTTCTGAGCGTCTCATGCACTATCCAGGTTCCGTGGGTGAAGGGCGGGAAGAATGCTGCGTCGCCTGCGGCGAATTCAACCTTCTGCCCGTCGTCCGCCAAGAATGTCGCGCGTCCCGCGATGAAGTGGCTGAATTCGGCATCCATGACGGCCCGCCGGAACTGTCCGGGGGTCGACTCCCATGTGCCTGTCTCAATTCGCCCGTCGGGCGCCACATAACCGTCCCGCTTTGACAGTTGCACGCGTTCGCCGCCGGCCGGATTCGGCGGACTTCCCGCGGGACTCAGTGCGTCAGCGCCGAACAGTGCGGGTGCCTTGATATGATTGATGGCCATGTGACGGTCGTCCATAAGATTACGGGTTGCACCCTATGATGCCATACCAGATCTCGGTCACCCCGCTGTGGCTGCAGAATGCGCCGATACCGGCATTGCAGCCCGCGGAGGCCTTGCCCGGCCGCGTCGATGTTCTCGTCATCGGCGCGGGCTACACGGGACTCGCGGCGGCTCGCGAGACATCGGCGGCCGGCCGTTCCACTCTGGTGCTCGATGCCGGCGAAGTGGGCGCGGGGTGCTCGAGCCGCAACGGAGGCCAGGTCGCCTACAGCATCAAGCCTTCATTCGATTCATTGAAGACGCGGCACGGCGCCGATTTGGCGTTCAGGATTTGCCGGGAGGGACTCGACGCCGTGGCGTATCTGCGGTCGCTGGCAACGCAAGGCGACGATTGCGGTTGGCGCGAGGCGGGGTGTTTCTTCGGTGCGCATACTGCGGGGCATTTTAGGAAAATGGCGTGGGATGCGGAGAATCAGCCGCGGGGGCTCGAGCAAAGGATCAGCATCGTCCGCCGGGAAGAACAGCACGGCGAAATCGCCAGTGATTTCTACCATGGGGGCTGCGTGTATACGGACGATGCTTCCGTCGATCCCGCACGTCTGCTGCTCGCGTTACTGCGCCGTGCGCAGGCAAGCGGAGCCGTGGTCGTGGATCGCAGCCCGGTCAGCGCCATCCGGCCCACCCGCGAAGGATTCGAAGCGCTGACGCCGCGCGGAGTCGTGCAAGCCCGGCAAATCCTCCTGGCGACCAACGGCTACTCGGGGCCGCTGTCGCCATGGCACCGACGGCGAGTCATCCCGATCGGCAGCTATCAGATCGCCACCGAGCCTCTGGGAGCCGATGGCGTTCGATCCCTGATTCCCCGCGGGCGCAACATCGTCGACTCGCGCCGCGTGGTCGTGTACTTCAGGCCGTCAGCGGACGGCGAGCGCATCATATTCGGCGGGCGCGCCGCTTTGGCGGAGAAAGACCCGCTCGTGTGCGTGCCGCGCCTGCGGCAGATGATGCAGCGAATATTTCCGCAACTGAAGTCCGTGCGCGTGAGCCACACCTGGGTAGGCTGGGTCGCATATACTTTCGACACCCTGCCGCATCTCGGTCAACACGAAGGCATCTACTATTGCATGGGATATTGCGGTCAAGGCGTGCCGCTCGCGCCGTATTTCGGCAAGCGCATCGGGCAGCAAATGCTGGGACTGGAGGAGGGGCGGACCGCTCTCGACGGGCTACCGTTCCCGACGCGGCCGTATTATCACGGCACGCCTTGGTTCCTCGCGCCGTCGGTGCTTGCTTATCGCGTGCTCGATTCCATCGGCCTGTAGAAACCGCATGAATCGCAGCGATTACGTCGACTTGCCGGAACGCTTCTTCGCGCGAGTCAAGCCGGTGCCGGTCGAGACGCCGCGTTTGTTGGAATTCAACCGCACCCTGGCGGCGGAGTTGGGACTCGATGATGCCACCCTGGGCGCCGATGAGCTGGCCGGCATCTATTCCGGAAATGTCATTCCGCCGGGCCTTGAACCGATCGCGATGGCCTATGCAGGCCATCAGTTCGGGCATTTCGTGCCGCAGCTCGGCGACGGCCGCGCCATCCTGCTGGGCGAGGCACGGAACCGTGCGGGCGCACGCCGAGACATTCAACTGAAAGGCTCCGGCCGAACTCCCTACTCGCGCAGCGGCGACGGGCGCGCCGCGCTCGGCCCGGTACTTCGCGAATATCTGGTGAGCGAGGCCATGCACGCGCTCGGCATACCGGCGACGCGCGCACTTGCCGCGGTCTCCACGGGCGAGACGGTGTTCCGGGAGAGGGCACTGCCCGGGGCCATATTGACGCGCGTAGCCGCGAGCTTCGTGCGTGTGGGGACGTTTCAGTTCTTCGCCGCCCGCGGCGACACCGAAGGTGTCCGGCAACTCGCCGATTATGTGATCGATCGTCATTATCCGCACGCCAAGTCCGAACGGCAGCCCTATCTCGCGCTGCTGCGTGCCGTCACCGAGACGCAAGCCTCGCTCATCGCGAGTTGGATGCATGTGGGCTTCATTCATGGCGTCATGAATACCGACAATATGGCGCTGTCGGGGGAAACCATCGATTTTGGTCCTTGCGCATTCCTGGACTCGTACGATCCGGCGGCGGTCTTCAGTTCGATCGACGAGCAAGGCCGCTATGCCTACGGCAATCAACCGCACGCGGCCATATGGAATCTGGCGCGATTCGCCGAAACGCTGCTGCCCATCATCGATGCAAGCGCGGATCGAGCGGTGGAACTGGCAAGCGAAGTGCTCGCGGCATTTTCGATCCGCTTTTCCGACCTCTCCTTGGCGGGTGTGCGCCGCAAGCTCGGCTTGTCGGGCGCCGAGGACGGGGATGCCGCGCTCGCCGGAGATCTGCTCGGCGCGATGCACCGCAATCAGGCGGATTTCACGCTGACATTCCGGCGTCTTTGCGATGCCGCGGAGGGGGAGGCGGCGGATGTGCGCGTCCGAAGCTTGTTTGTGAATCCTCGAGATTACGACGATTGGGCGAGCCGATGGCGAGCGCGCCTGGCGCGGGAACCTTTGGAACCGGAGGCACGCGCCGCGGCCATGCGGCGGGTCAACCCCGCATTCATTCCCCGCAATCATCGCATTCAGCAGGTCATCGATGCGGCAGTCGAGCGCGAAGATTTCTCGCCGTTCGCCAAGTTGTCGACCGCACTTTCGCAGCCCTACCAGCCGCTGGAGGGTTTCGAGTCCTACGCCGATCCGCCCGAGCCCGGCGAGCGCGTCCTGCAGACATTCTGCGGAACCTGAGGGGGCAATCCGAGCCGCTCGCGGGTTTGAGGGGCAGACATGACGCGCGCGCCCAAAAGCTCGATGATCGCGCGGGCACGGGCCACCAGCTGAGCATTGGTCGCGAGGTTGCCCTTGTCGAGGTAGAGATTGTCCTCCAGGCCCACGCGGACGTTGCCGCCGAGAAGAACCGACTGAGCGACCATCGGCATTTGCATTCGACCCAGGCCGAAAGCCGACCAGTACGAACGGGGCGGCAGCGCATCGCGCATGGCCAGCATCGCTTCGGAGGATGCGGGAGCGCCGTACTTGATGCCGAGGCACAGTTGAAACAAGGCGGGCTGGTGGATCAGGCCCTCCGCCAGAAGCTGCTTGGCGAGTTCGATATGGCCGAGTTCGAAGACCTCGAGCTCGGGGCGGACGTTATTCTCCTGGTATGCACGCGCCATCACGCGCAGATAACCGGGTGTGGTCGCATACAGCTGTTCATCGAAATTGAGCGATCCGCAGTCGAGGCTGCCAATCTCCGGCAGCAACTCCAGCACGTGCACGATCCGGTCCCGCGGACCCACCAAATCGCTGCCGGCGCGAAACTCCAGGGGCGCATGTTCGGGGCCGAGTAGAAGATCGCCGCCCATACCGCCCGTCAGGTTCAGAATCACACTGCTGTTTTGGCTTCTGATTCTGTCGACGGTTTCGCGAAACAGCGCGGGATCTCGACTCGCCAGGCCGGACTGCGGGTCGCGGACGTGAAGATGGACGATGGCGGCGCCGGCCTCATGCGCCTCGAGCGCCGATGCGGCGATCTGTGCCGGGGTCACCGGCACGTTCGGGTTCTTGCGCACGGAATCCGCGGAGCCGGTTACCGCGCAGGTAATGAAAACTTCAGGCGCCAGCATGCGAGAGAGGGTACAACAAAAGCCGCCCGCAGTGACGGCAATGCAGCCCAGCGGAGACCCACCGGACAGGTTATCGTACGAGTCCGACGAAATGCATTTCGTGGAGTAGCTATGTCTGTCCTGAACACGCGGGCGTCTGGGTGGTTTACCGCGGGCGGCGCTATCGGCTTGATGTTATGTTTGTTGTCGCTCAGCCCAACGGGCGTTGCGGCGGCGACGGAAAGGACGCCGATCACCGTATTCGCAGCGGCTTCCTTGACCAATGTGCTCGAGGACTTGGGCGACGGATTCACGAAGGAAACGTCGATCCCGGTCCGATTCTCGTTCGCGGCCAGCTCCGCGCTCGCCCGCCAGATCGAGAACGGCGCGTCTGCCGCCGTATTTTTTTCCGCCGACCTCGAGTGGATGGACTACCTGCAGACGAGAAAGCTGATTCAGCCGGACACCCGACACAACGTGCTGGGCAACCGGTTGGTGCTGATTGCACCGGCCGACAGCAAGATAAAGCTGAAGATCGAACCGAACTTTCCCCTGGCCGCCGCGTTGGGTCAGGGCCGCCTGGCTACCGGCGATCCCGATGGGGTGCCTGTCGGCCGCTACGCGCGTGAGGCTTTGACCACCTTGGGTGTCTGGAATGCCGTGGTGGATCGCATCGTGCGCGCCGACAATGTACGCTCGGCACTGCTGCTCGTGGATCGAAACGAAGCACCCCTCGGCATCGTCTACGAGACCGATGCTCTGGTGGACAAACGGGTACGCGTCGTGGATGTGTTTCCGGCCAATAGTCATTTGCCGATTGTG
The DNA here is from genome assembly GCA_035569355.1 of Steroidobacteraceae bacterium. Taxonomy (GTDB): domain Bacteria; phylum Pseudomonadota; class Gammaproteobacteria; order Steroidobacterales; family Steroidobacteraceae; genus Bog-1198. Next base: position 50,248 of record DATMNF010000142.1, on the reverse strand, counting down.
TACTCCGTCGCCCTGACCAGCGCGGCCAAGGCCGATGCGGCCAAATTTGTCGCATACATCCGCGGCCCCGCGGGGGAGGTCGCATTCAAAGCTCATGGCTTCACTCCCTTGCGCTAGGAGCCTCGAGCTCCGGGATGCCTTGCCGGATGTCCGCCGAGAAAGTGGCGCTGCGGTCGGCCTTTTGGGCGCGGTCGGTAATGCGGCCGCGTGCGCGCAGCTCATCCAGAGAATAGCGTTGATCGAGACCACCGACTCGGTAGACGTACTCGGGCAGATATCCGGAGAAAATCAGCCGGTAGCTCATGGGCAGATAGCCGACGATTCGTTTCATCATGTGGTAGACGAGGGTTGTGCAATTGACCGTAATGGTGTTGTAGAAGCGCGGAGCCCTCACGAGACTGTCGGCTTCATCGACGTAGCTCAGGAACAATGATCGCATCGCGGTTGCCGGCATCCGAAGCCGGTAAAGGTAGACGTCTTCGCCGCGGACATTGGTCCGCAAGCGGATGACATCTCGCTCGTCGGCCGCGATGACACTGAGTTCGAATTCTTTGAAGAAACCCCCGATCTCGGAAAAGCTCTCGGTCTTTTCGCGGCGAATCTCCACCGAGAACACCGCGTGTTCGCCGCCGTCGAAGCCGAACGAAATCAGCATGTGGGCGATTGCCGGGCCGGTCCAATAGGACATGATCATGTCGACCGAAGTCAAACGATCGAGGTCGTAATCGCGTGCTTCCCAGCGCTGCGTGTAGTCGGTGTTGCTGCGCCATTCGAAATTGCGTACGTTGTGCAGCGTGACGCGACTGCCTTCGATCGTGCCCGTGGCCATTTGCGCCACGTCATCGGCCCAGATTCGATCGTTAGACGGCGCGATTCCCTGCCACCAAAAGAGCAGGCCGCCGAATACCATGGCGAATACCAAAAGGCTGACGGCGGTCCGTCCCTGCCACAAGCCAACAAGCAGCGCAAGACTGACGCCGGCCCACAGAAGCAGGCTCAGCGTTTTCTGCGCCTGACCGCCCGGGGCCTGATACCAGAGCGCGAATGCACCCCAGAGCGCACACGATCCGACGATCAGCGTCGCCAGCAATGTGGCCGTGAGCCGCAAGACGCTTGCCGTACTGATGGCCATGATCGCTACCCCGCGGTGTCCATCGTGCCGAGTGCCCGATCCAGGTCGGCGATCAGATCCGAGGGTTCTTCCAGCCCCACGTTGAGCCGCACCAGCCGCCCGCCGTAGTTCTTCCCAGGGCGATCGAGATTCGGATACACCACCACGAGGCTGGTGACGCCGCCCCAGCTGAAGCCTATCTTGAACAGCTCGAGCCGATCGACGAATGAGTTTACCTGCTCGCCGGTGAATCGCTCGGCGAAAATCACGGAGAAAATGCTGGAGGATCCGCTGAAGTCGCGTTGCCAATGCTCGTGCCCAGGGCAGGACTCGAGGGCTGGATGCAAGACGGTCTGGATATTCGGATGCCGCGCCAGCCAGCGCGCCACCTCCAGGGTCGATTTCTCCAGGCGCTCCAGCCGCACGCCCAACGTCTGCAAGCCGCGAAGCGCCAAGCTGCAGTCGTCCGGCGAGACGGCCATGCCGAGCTGGCTGTGGACCGAACCGATCGCTTCATACTCGGCGGCGCCGGCCGCCGACACCGTGCCCAGTAACAAGTCGCTGTGCCCGCCCACATACTTGGTCAAGGCCTGCATGCTGACATTGACACCGAGCGCAAAGGCATCGAAGAGAACACCGGCGGCATAGGTATTATCGAGCGCCACCGGTACGTTGCGCGCCCGCCCGGCGGCGACGATGGCCGGCACGTCCTGGATCTCCATGGTCACCGATCCCGGGCTTTCGACCCAGATCAGCGCCGTGTTCTCGCGAATCAGACCCGCAATCCCCGCGCCGATCAGCGGGTCATAACTCTCGACCGAAACTCCGAGCCGCTTCATGAGTCCGGCGGCGAGCTGGCGGTTCGGGCCGTACGCTGTGACTGGAACCAAGGCATGAGTGCCGGTCCCGCAGAACGCAAGATAGATCAGAGATATCGCCGCCTGACCTCCCGGGACGACGAAGCTATGGTGCGCTCCCTCGATTTCCGCGATCCGCGCGCCGAGTTCCAAGACCGTCGGCGTGCCATAAAGGCCGTAGGTGTATCCGCGCACCGTCTGCCGCCAGTCCTCCGACACGTCGGCCTGGCGGTCGAATACGACCGTCGAGCCCCGATACGTCGGCGTCGCGAGTGAACGGAAGTCGGCGGGCGCATGGGCGCTCGGATGAATGAGTTTGGATCGCCAATGCATGTCCCTACCTCTGCCGGTAACCGCCGCGACCCGCGCGAATGACGAGGAGGCTGCCTGCGAAATAAACCAAAGCGGCGCCCGCCGCGGCGGGCAGCGAAGCCGTGAGGAACGGGTACAGCGCCGTGGACTCGTAGCTCAAAGGATTTAGAAAAGCGATGTAGGTCAGGCACCCTGCAGCCAAGGCAATCATCGCGACCGGATTGACGCCTCGCCAGAAGTAATAAGGATGTCCAGGTGCGTTCAGGTACATGGCGCGCAGGTCGATGCGGCCGCGGCGCAGGACGAAATAGTCGACGATTTGTATGCCGCAAAGCGGAGCGAAGGCGACCCCGATCAGCGCGAGGAAATTGCCGAATTTGGCGAAGAACAGTTCTGGAATGAATATGCCGACCAGGGCGACCGGCGCTATCGTGATCAGCAGCAAGGTCGTCCACCTGCGTTTTTGCAAGGTCGCGAAATTCCGGAGGCCGATGGCGGAGGCATAGATGCCGGCGGTCGTCGTGCCAAAATTCGCTGCCGTCACGAATGCAAGCGATATGATCGCGTAAGTGGGTCCCCCGACGACGCGAAGCCACTCGGTGGGATCGGATGACTTGAGAACCAGCGAGCCTGCAAGCCCGATCAAGCTCAGTACCGGAACGGGCGCCGCCATGCCGAGCATCACCGGCAGGACGATCGTTCGCCCATTGGGAGCCATCCGGATCATCGCTCCGATGTAGGGCCACCACGACAGCGTTGCGCCTATGCCAAGCTCTATGCCCGTGGTGTAGTTCCACAGGTGATTCGGACTCGCCGCAGCGGGTTGAGCCGCGATGAGTTCGGGCCAACGGTGCGAAACCAGCAGATAAAGCATCCACAGCCCGACGAACACATGCGCGACGAGAATGTTCGACACGATCGACACGCCCGTCGCGCCGCGGCGCAATGCCGTGAAGATGATCGCGCACGCGAGCACCGTCAACGCAGGCACCAACGCAGCGTTGCGCCACTTCAAGTCGAGGATGCCGAGAGCGACGCTGAGTTGCACGGCCGATTTCGCGAAGAATATGATCAGCAGCGAGTTCCAACCGATGATCGAAACAGCCTGCAGTGCCGCGGGCACGACCCAGCCGCGAGAGCCGAATTGCGGTTTGGTCGCGGCAATGGAGTCGATCCCGAATCGCACACAGGTTGGTCCCGCGGCGAGCAGCACCAGCACCATGCCCAGCATGCAGCCGGCGCCGAGCGCAAGACCGCCTTTGACGAAGCCAAGGTAGTTGCCGACGGACTCGCCGATCAAATAACACCAGGTGGCGGCCGCCGTCGTGGCGAGCGTCAGGGTCAGTCGTGCTGCACCCCAGGTGCGTTCCGCAGGCAGCAAGGGCCAAGCGCTTTCGTCGGCTTGCGCATGCGCGTGCGTCGTCACGCGTACCAGCCGACGGCGAGCAGCAGCAGCGGAATCGCAACTCCCAAGAGGATCATCCAGAACCAGCTTGCCCTGTCGAAGTCGCCGGGCTGCGCGGCGCTCTCGAACGCCGCGATCCGCGTTTCGAGATCCGCCGGCAGCGCCGCCGACCCGCGCTGGGCATCGTTGCCGGCGAGATCAGCCAATGCGGCCCCCGGGGAACGCTTCGGCGTCGGAATAGGGAAACCACCAGAAATCATGGGCTTTCGCCCCAGGGTCGATCATCGACAATTTCGTATGCCTGAAGGTATCGAGACCCTCCGCTCCGAGCTGCCTACCCATTCCGGACTGCTTTCTGCCGCCGAACGGCCCTGCATCGTTGTCGAGCAGCGGTGCGTTGACCCACACCATGCCCGCTTCGAGTTCGTTGACCGCACGCATCGACTCGTCGAGATTGGTCGTGTACACCGTTGCACCAAGGGCATACCGGGAACGGTTGGCGAGCGCTATGGCCTCATCGAAACTCCCGACCATGCTTACGGGCGCGACGGGTCCGAACGTCTCGTCGTTCATGATGGGAGCGTCGGGCGAGATGCCGCCAAGAACGGTCGGATTCACGAACCAACCTTTCGCGAGATGCGCCGGCCGGTCGCCGCCGGTCAGCACCCTCGCCCCTTGCGCGGTCGCATTGTCGAGTATGCGCAAATATCGCGACAGCTCGCGTTTCGATGCGAGCGGTCCCATGTCGACTCGCTCGAGGCCGTTGCCGACTCGAATTCGCTTCGTGTGATGCACCAGCCTTTCGATGAACTGCGAATATACCTGCTCGTGGACATAGAAGCGCTCGGCGGCCGCACAGACCTGACCGCAATTGAGGAACGCCCCGAAGGCGGCGCCGCGTGCGGCGATGTCGATGGGAGCGGACGGCATGACGATGAACGGGTCGTTGCCCGAGGTCTCGATCAAGGTCCGCTTGTAGAGACGCCCGCAGGTCTCGGCCACCGTGCGTCCGGTTTCGATACCCCCCGTGAAAGCCACCATGTGGGTGTCGGCATGCTCGACCAATCGCTTGCCGGCTGCGCCGCCGCCGGTGATGACTTGCACGAGCCCGGCGGGAAGCGCATCGAATGCTGCAGCGAATTGCAGCGTGGTGAGCGACGTCAAGTCGGAGGGTTTGATGATCACGGCATTGCCGCTCGCGATGGCGGCCGCCGCCTGCCAGCACAGCAGACAGAGCGGATAGTTGAAGGGCAGAATGATCACCACGACGCCGAGGGGGTCCTTGGTCGTGAAATGAAACTGGCCATCCACGGCGGAGCCCAGCACTTTGCCGTTTTCGTGACGCGCTATTTCGGCGTAGTAGTCGATGGCACTGGCTGACCAGGCGACCTCGTCGAACGATTCCTTGTACGGCTTGCCCATTTCCCGAGTCAACATCTCCGCCACCAGCGGGCGGTCTTTCATCACCCGTCTCGAGACTTCGTGAAGCAATTCCGCCCGCCGATGGTGGTTCACGCCGCGCCAGCTGCGCTGCGCCGCATTGGCTGCTGCAACCGCTTGATCGACATCCGCCGGGGTCGCGTCCACGATTTGGCCGATGCGCTGCTCCGTCGCCGGATCGGTCACGTCGATCGACGCGGCACCGTTCGAACGGACCAGTCCTCCGTCGATTCTCTGGAGTCCGCTCAAGTTCGTGAGTGCCTCTGTCGCGCTCATGCAATACCTCGTCGAATTGGGTCCAAGGGATGTGTAGTTTGCACTACCGCGCCCAAAATCGGTTTCGGAATTGCGTCGGGCCCCCGAAAAGGGGGCGGCCGCCGGATGTCGGTGCGAGATTATCCGTTATTGCGCGCCGCGAGCGGACGCCAAGCCTGCGCGCGCGCCGGTGACCCGCCAGACTGTGTTGCCCACATCGTCGGCAACCAGGAGCGCGCCGCGGTCATCGACGGCGACCCCGACCGGCCGGCCCAATGCCCTGCCTTTCGAATCGAGAAAGCCGGTAAGAACGTCGATCGGCAGGCCGGTGGGTTTGCCATCGGTGAAATGCACGAATACCACCTTGTAGCCGCTGCGCGTCTTGCGGTTCCATGACCCATGTTGACCGACGAACATCCCATGCCGGAATTGCGCGGGCAACTGCGAGTCGGCCGACCAGCAAAGCCCGAGCGAGGCCGTATGCGCACCCAATGCATAGTCCGGCAGCACGGCTTGCGCGACCATTTCGGGATTCTGCGGTTTGACTCGAACATCGACGTGCTGACCGTAGTAGCTGAATGGCCAGCCGTAGAAGGCGCCGTCACGCACTGCGGTCATGTAGTCGGGCGGCAAATGGTCGCCGAGCTCATCGCGCTCGTTGACGGCGGCCCACAAAGCGCCGCTGTCCGGTTCCCAGGCGAGTCCCACGGGGTTGCGCAGACCCGAGGCGAATATCCGGTGGCTGCCGGTTTTCGGGTCGATTTCCCAGATCGAGGATCGCTCGGCTTCCACGTCGAGACCATTTTCTGCAGCATTGCTGTTGGAGCCTACGCCTACATACAATTTGCGGCCGTCGGGGCTCGCGATGAGGCTCTTGGTCCAATGATGGTTGATCGTTCCGGCAGGCAGCGAGGCGACTCGAGTAGGCTCGCTGCGGATCTCCGTGTCGCCGGTGTGATAAGTGAAGCGCAGCAGAGCATCGCTGTCGGCGACATAGAAACCGTCGCCGATGAGGGCCATGCCGATTGGCGAGTTCAAGCCTTCGAGGAACACGTGCCGCTCGGAGGCGGTGCCGTCGCGATGCGCGTCGCGTAGCAGGGTAATGCGGTTCGCACTGGGCCGCGCGCCCGACCCCGCGTGCTTCATGACCAATTTATGCACCTTGCCGGCGATGCCCTTCGCATCGTCGGGCTTGGCGGGCGCATCGGATTCCGCCACCAGCACATCGCCATTGGGCAATACGTACAGCCAGCGAGGATGGTCGAGGCCACGGACGAACGCAACGACGGCGGTGCCGGCGGCCGCAGTCGGTTTGCCCCCAGGCCGCCAGCCGATGGCCTTCGCCGTTTTCACCGTCGGCAGCAGGGATTTCTCAGGCTCGCTCAAGTGCGGCGACGGGCCGTATTCAGCCTCCGTGGCTGCGGGTTGCGACCTCACTGCCTGAGCGCCGGCCGCGAGGAGCATGGCGCCGGCGCATACGACACGCAGTGCTTTGATGGTATCGGACATCGGCGATTCCTGCGGGGCATGGGAACGTACTCGGATTAGATATGCCTTTATGCTCGACCGTAACGGCAGAGCATCGCGCATATGTGTCAGCGGTCGCTGACAGCGGCGCCGCTGCAGCGCTACATGAGTCGGCGAAGTTCGAATCCAAGCCTTGGGAAATGCACCACGACGCGTCCGGCGCGCCGGTCGGTTCGCGCGATCGAGATGCGCTCTCGTGTCTCGCCGTACAGCTCGCCCTCGATCGGATCGATGCCGGTGTCGGTTGCGGCGATCACCACTTTTTCGCCCGCGGGGATGCCGTGAACATCGCCGCTGATCCCGGAAGAAGGCAGGGGAGTCGACGTCTCGGCGATCGCGATGGCGGCGGCGCTGTCGAGCTGATCGTGAACGCCGTGGCCAAACCCGCGCATGCGCTCGCACCACGCCCCAAGTTCCCGGTAGGGCTTGAGGATCTCGGCTTGCGGGCCACCTCGCGAGACGAACCACAGGCAGTGATAAACGGAAAAATCCGCAATGCTCGGCTGCGCGCCGAAGAAAAATGCTTGACCCCCGATCATGTCCTCGAGCCGTTCGAGGTACAGCTCGAGTCCCGCCCACGCTTCCGGAGCGCGCATTCGCGGTAAATTCGCGCGAAAGACCTTGCGGTCTTCCGCGAATGCCTGGATCACTTCGGCAGGCGCGCCGTTGAATACGTGCGCAAGGCCGGCGGACTGCATGGTATGTGGAATCGCCGTCCAAAAAAGAGTCGAGTCGGCCCACTGCGCCAGAGTGCGCGATGCCCCGGCCACACCCCTGGGATAGAGCGTCGGTTGCGGCGCAAGCGTTTCGATCACGTCGGCGATGAGTGCGGTATCGCAATAGACGTCGGCACCGATCTGCAGAATCGGGGTCTTGCGGTAGCCGCCCGTCAGCGCGACCACATCCGGCTTCGGCATGATGACGGGGATCAGCACCGAGGACCATCGCACGCCTTTGGCGCCCAAGATGAGCCGAATCTTTTCGGCGAAGGGGGACATTGGGTAGTGATGTAAGATGATCGGCTGTGCTTCGGCCATCGAGTTAGTCCTGTTCGGGTGTTTTTGGGTTGCTGCCCGCACGTTTCAAATACTTGAACGTTCCCATCGCCTTGGCGATGAGACGCTGCTCTGCATCGCGCACCTCGCCGTCGCAAAAGACCATTGCGCCCGAGCGGTGATACGCCTGCGCCGTTGCGAGGAGACGAGTTCCGGCATTGGCGGGTTGCAGGAAATTGGTTTTCATCTCTACCGTCACGCCGGCGCCGGCGGTGGGATCGAGGGAACGGCCCGCGACAGCCATGGCCACATCGAGCAGCGTCATGAGCACTCCGCCATGCGCCACCGCCCAGCTGTTCAAATGACGCGGGGCGAGGTTCAACGCCAGGACCGCTCGGCCGTTCTCAGCGCTGATGAATTCGACACCGAGGTCCTTGACGAAGGGGATGTCATTGCGAAATGCATTCAATTGAATCATGCGGGCAACACATTGTACCCCGGCGCCCTTATTATAGTTCGACAGGGTGATTCGGAAGGGGGCGGGCACCGCATCATGGTTTCTACCTTGGATCCTGCCGACTGGGTCGACCGCGCCGCTCGCGCTCATCCGGACCGGATATTTCTCAGGACTCCCGCGGGGCGCGAACTCAGTTACGCCTCGCTACACCACGAATCCGCGCGGTTCGCCGCGGCTCTGATGCGACGTGGTGTCTTGCCGGGCGACCGTGTCGCGGCGCAGGTGGAGAAATCCTTCGACTCAGTGCTGCTCTACGTCGCTTGCCTGCGCATGGGGGCCGTCTTCGTGCCGATCAACGTTGCGAATACGCCCAACGAAGTCGAGTATTTCTGGCGCGACTCGCAACCCCGGATCGCGGTCATCCGCCCAGTCGATGAGCCTCTACTCGAACCGCACGCAACTCGCGCCGGGGTCCGTCTCGAGACGCTCGGGACGGATGGCGAGGGATCTCTGCCGGCGCTCGCACGGCAATCCGGGGAAGACCCTCCCGTGCCGCGAAACCGAAGCGCAGATGCGCCGGCGGCCATCGTGTATACATCCGGCACGACGGGCCGATCCAAGGGCGCGATGCTTTCGCGTGCAAATCTCGCCTCCAATGCCGCCGTGCTCGCCGCGGCGTGGCATTTTACGAGTCGGGACGTTTTGCTGCATGTGTTGCCGCTGTTTCATGTTCACGGCCTGTTTGCCGCTCTCAACACCGTGCTCGCATCAGAATCGAGCCTATTGCTGGTGCCCTCGTTCGATGCGGCATCGGCATTGAAGTATCTTCCGCAAGCGACGGTGTTCATGGGTGTTCCGACGCATTACACGCGACTGCTGCAGCAGAGCGGGTTGAATCGAGATTCAACCGCCCGCGTCCGCTTGTTCGTCTCCGGATCGGCGCCTTTGCAGGCGGAGACCCATCGTGAGTTCCTGGAGCGTACCGGCCACGCAATTCTCGAGCGGTACGGAATGACCGAGACCTTGATGAACACATCCAACCCCTACGATGGCGTGCGCAAACCGGGCTCGGTGGGCATTCCGCTGCCGGGAATCGCGGTCCGCGCGGTCGATGACTCCTCCGGGGCTCTCGCGGCGCCGGGCGATGTCATCGGTGAGCTCGAGGTTGCCGGTCCGAATGTGTTCGCCGGTTATTGGCGCGATCCGGACAAAACGCGCGCCGCATTCACGCACGACGGCTGGTTCAAGACGGGAGATCTCGGGAGCATCGATCGCGACGGTTACGTGCACATCGTGGGCCGGGCCAAGGATCTCGTGATCAGCGGAGGCTACAATGTCTACCCCAAGGAAGTCGAGATGGAACTCGATGCCCTGAAGGGCGTATCGGAAAGCGCAGTGTTCGGGATTCCGCACCCGGATTTCGGTGAGGGAGTCACCGCGGTAATCGTGCCCGAGCGCGGTATCGAGCTGTCGGAGGCCGATATCATTGGCGCCCTGCAGAGCCGTCTGGCGCGCTACAAGGTGCCGAAGCGCGTGCTCGTCGTCGACGAGCTGCCGCGAAATACGATGGGAAAGGTGCAGAAGAACGCTTTGCGCGCCGCCTACGCGTCGCTCTATGGCCCGGCGCAGCGCCCGGAATGACGCCCGTCACTCGGTCGGTTGCAACGTCACCATGGTGAGGGTTCGTTCGCCCAACGCAGGGCCGGTGTCAGTCCGGTCGATCACCACGTAAAAGCTTTTCGGCTGTGTGCGCGACCTTGCCGAAACGGGAATATTCAAAATCACGCTTTTGCCGCCATCTTCGATGCGCTCGGAGCGCGGCATCGCGGGCGCAAAGTCTAGGCCCGGTTTTGCCGTGCCGGATTCGGTCCACCACTTGAAACTCGCGTCGCCGTGGAGATTGCCCCGGCGATGGACTGTGACGCTCGCCATCGTTTCACCCGATTGGACCTCGACGGTGTCGGCAGCCATTTCGATGCGAATCGGGCCCGCAGCGGCGGCTCGCGCCGACGCGTCGCTCATGGTAGGCCGGGTCGACGAATCCGCTCTGAGGCTGGACGGCGCAACCGAGGGCGCCGCAGGTTCGGGCGCAGGAATTGGATTCGCTCGCGCGGCAGGCGCTGTGCGTACGACGGGTGCGGATGGCGCCGGAGCCGCTTGTCGTGCGGCGGGGGCCGGCGCCGCAGGCTTGGTGGCTACGGGAGGCGCTGATGCCCTCGGCACGGACGCCGTCGGCACGGACGCCGTCGGCACCGATGTCGTCGGCGCTGAACCGGCGTGGCCGAGCGTTGAGCTCACCCGGCTGGTCCAGTCCCTGATGTGACGCGTGAAGGACTCATGGTCCGCCACCGCCCAGAATCCGGCGGCGGCAAGCACGGCCAAGAGCGTAATTACCGCGGTCGTTAGCACGCCGCTCCCCATGCGCGTAGGCGGTGCGTTGACCAGCCTGGGCAACGCGGGCAACCGAGGCGCGGCGCCAGCCAGGTGGAATCGGTCCATCCACTTCTGCAAATCCGAAGGCCGATGGTCGCGCTCCCAACGAAGGCCTTCCCGCAGCACTCGCCACTGTCGGCCGCTCAATCCCGGCGGGGAGCGAAAACGGAGCCGCTGCGCACGCGCTTCCACTGCGGTGCGGTTGGGAAAAGGATGCCGCCCTGCCAGCAGCACATAGGCTACGCACGCAAACGCGAATACATCGTCCCGAGCGTCGGGTTGCTGGCCTTCGAGAATCTGGCAGCTCGCATAGCCCGGGGGTGCGACCGGGGCCGTGTCCGACAGTTCGATATCGACGGCCCATCGATCCCGAAGCGTTCGGTTCGACCCGCCGAAATCCATGATCCGCAATTCACCCTCATTGGTGACGAAAATATTCGCCGGACTGACATCCCCATGCACGACGCCGCGCGAATGAGCGTAGGAGAGCGCCGCGCCCAGGTCGCGCATGACGGCGAGCGCGTACGGCCGCGGCAAGCCAGTCGCATTCCGAACGGTGAGGATTCCGCTCAAGGGCGCGCCGTTCAGCAATTCCATCGTAAAAAATGCGATGTCGCCGTCACGGTCGAATTCGTGCACGCGAATGATGTTCGGATGCGACAGAAATTGCACATGCTGGAACTGGCGTTGCAACTCGATCAGAACCTCATCACGCTGAGTAACCGCCGGATGCAGCACCTTGATGGCCACTCGTTGCCCAGCCGCCGGCAGCGCCAGCCGGTATTCGTCCATCGCCTCGAACACGGTGCCCATGACGCCGTGTCCGATCAGTCCCCGTATCCTGTAACGGTCTCGTAGGACGTCGCCTACGGCCACTTCGCGTGCAGCGGCCGGCGAGACCGGCGTCGCCTTCCTTTGCGCCGCCGCGTTTTGGGCCGCCACGTTCTGCAACGCGGCGGCAGGTGCCCTGACGCCCACGGCGGGGCGGGGCCGCACGCTCGCGGGTCCGCTCGCCGCCATTTCCTCTTCACCCTTGATTGCCGAACTTTCGAGACGGGATTTGAGCGATTGGAAGACGTCGGCCTTTATTTTTCCGCGGCGATAATATTGGTCGAGGAGCGACACGACTTCCCAACCTTGATCGCCACTGCCGCGGAACTGGCCGCGCATCGCGGCCAAAAAAGCTTCTGGAGTACAAGTGCCGGCCGCCAGGGCATCCAGCCACTCGAGGGTGACGCCCTCGCTACCTGTGCGCGGCTGCGACCATCGGGTCGTGTCAGTTCCAGCGCTCATGTCCGTTTACGTTCCTCGTCTCCAGCGATCACTTGGTCTTTGTGACAGAAAGCGATTCCGAAGATTCCGGGCGGGATCCTAAGCCCTTCTTTTTGCGGGCTTTTATACGCGGCGCTAATCGAGATCGCGACTCAATGTATCACGGATTTGGTCCGGTAATGGGCTCACCATGTATCGATACACCTCGTGATCGACGCCGATGCTCAAAGGTGCACCGCCTTTCAGTGCTTCCACCATCGAGGGGTCGAGCTCGAAGCGCAAAAAATGCACGGCCGACGTCTTTTCGTCGTTCTCACGCTCCATGTCTTCGTCAGCGACGGCGAACACCGGCTCCATGTTGTTCACCCGTATCCAGCATCGATCTTCGACGCCGATCAATTTCTCGAGCGCCGTTCGCCGCACGTCCGGGTCGGGAAACTCCAGAAGCAAGGTAACCTTCCAATTGCAGCCGTCGGGAATCAGAGGATTGTAGGCATCCAGTTCGCTTTGAATTCCCTCACTTTCGAAAATTCGTTCGGCGCGCAGCATCTCCTGGACTTGATAGCGAATGGTGACGTAATCCTCGAAACACCAGGTCATGTTGGGCCCAAGCTGCACATTACGCAGTTGCTTGTGGGCGATGACTTCGCGGCGCAGCCGAGGCCGCTCGGCGGCGTACTGCTCCAGACTCAACAGATCCGCGCGCGTCAGTTTCTTCATGCGTCGTGCCCCGCCAATCCATAGGCCATTCTGAGCAGCGTCAGCGGGTGCGTCGGCGGTGCAGCATCGTCCAAACCGCTTTCGATTTGATGGCCCGCCATCGGGCAATCGCTGGCGTAGAAGTCCGCGCCGCTTGCCTGGACGCGCTGGAACACCGGCCTACCGATCTTCATGGACGCATCGCGAAACTCTCGCTTGACGCCATAGGTGCCGTTGTGACCGGAACAGCGTTCAATCGGTTCTACGGTGGTTCCGGGAATGAGCTGCAATACGTCGCGCGTCTTGAGTCCGATGTTCTGTACGCGCAGGTGGCAGGCAACGTGGTAGGCGACCTTGCCGAGCGGGCGGGTAAAATCGGTGCGCAGCAGCCCCGATTTATGCCGCAGCGCTAGATATTCGAACGGGTCGAATATGTGTTGCCTGACCTTGGCCACGTCGGGTTCGTCCGGAAACATCAGCGGCAGCTCCTGTTTGAACATCAGCACGCACGAGGGGACCGGCGCGACGATGTCGAAGCCGCGGTCGATCATTGCGAGCAGATGCGGAACGTTCTTGGCCTTGAGGTCCGCTACCGCCTGCAGATCGCCGAGTTCCAGCTTGGGCATGCCGCAGCAGCTCTCGCGTTCGACCAGTGCGACTTCGATGCCGTTGTGCTCGAACACGCTCACGAGATCGAGTCCGAGATCCGGCTCGTGGCGATTTCCGTAACAGGTCGCGAACAGCGCGACTTTGCCCCGGGTAGGTCCCGCGGCGCGTGCGTCCAGAGTCGGCGCACGGTGTTTGGCGAGTTGCTTGCGCAGACTGTCGGATCGGTACCGCGGCACCGGCGCTTGCGGGTGTACACCGAGCGCGGCATCGAGGACCTTGCGGCCGAGCGAGCTGCGATTGACCGCGTTGACCAGCTCGGCGACGACGGGAATTCCGGCCAGGTTGCCGACCGTGTCGGTTGAACTCAGAATCTTGTCTCGCCAGCGCGTATTGCCGTTGCGATTCTTTACAGCCTTGGCACGCAGCATCAAGTGCGGAAAGTCGACGTTCCAGGGATGCGGCGGTACGTACGGGCACTTGGTCATGTAACACATGTCACAGAGGTAACACTGGTCGACCACCTGCCCGTACGCCTTCTTGTCGACGCCATCGAGTTCGCCGCTCTTCGACTCGTCGATCAATTCGAACAGGGTGGGGAAAGAATTGCACAAGTTGAAACAACGGCGGCAGCCGTGGCAGATCTCGAACACTCGCTCGAGTTCCTTCTCGAGCGCTTCGGGGTCGTAGAATTGCGGCTCCTGCCAGGCAAGGGCATGGCGCGTGGGCGCCTCCAGGCTACCCTCCCGGCCCGACTTGGTCTCTCCGGACACGGCTCATTTCTCCCAGCGATATGCGGCGGGCTCCGAGACCGGAGCCCGCGTTCGACGGCGTCGCCCGGCGGCGGCGCAAGCAGGATTACAGGTTATCGAGTGCCTTCTGGAAGCGATTCGCGTGCGATCGTTCCGCCTTGGCCAAGGTCTCGAACCAGTCGGCGATTTCGCCAAACCCCTCGTCTCGGGCATTCTTGGCCATTCCGGGGTACATGTCCGTGTATTCGTGAGTTTCGCCGGCAATCGCCGCCTTGAGATTCAGCGAAGTCGCGCCGATCGGCAATCCGGTCGCTGGGTCACCCACCGCTTCCAGGTATTCCAAATGTCCGTGGGCGTGACCCGTTTCCCCCTCAGCCGTGGAACGGAACACTGCGGACACGTCATTGAAACCCTCGACATCCGCCTTGGCCGCGAAATACAAGTAACGCCGATTCGCCTGGGATTCGCCGGCAAATGCATCCTTCAGATTCTTTTCCGTCTTACTACCTTTTAAATTCACGGCTTACTCCTTCCGATCGATGAATTCGGAATCAATAACGATATGTGCGCCGAGGACGTTAGACCCCGCGCCCGAGCCAAGTCAAATTGGCGCTCTCTATCAGCACGATAGCCGGCATCAATCGCTACGGCGGATATTGCGTGGGCCTCGCGACCGCGGCTCGCAACCGCCCGCACGGGTGGAATTAACGAAACGGCACCGTTGCGTTTCAATCGTGAAGCGCGTACTGTCCATGGGGTCTGACACCACTGAGGGTTAGCCATGGCTGGATTCAAACAAGCTTTGTTCGGATCGGCCGCTGCTGCGACGATCGCCTGTGCACTCGCGGCGCCGGCTGCCGCCGGCGGGCATGGCTATGGGCACGGTCATTCCTGGGGATTTGGCCGGGGTTTGGTGGGCGCGGTCGTCGGTCTGGCCACACTGCCGATCGTCATCGCATCCGCCGCGCTCGCCGCGGCCGAGCCGCAAGCTTCGTACGCTGAGCCGCCCGGCTATGCGCCGCCGCCGGCGAGCTACCCTTATCCTGCACCGCGAACGTATTACGCACCGCCCGCGTACTATGCCCCCCAGGCCTATGTGCCTCCGGCATCCTACGCGACACCCGCCTACACCCCGCGGGCGCCGCTCTACTACGGGGCCCCGCGCGCCTATTACGCGCCGCGCCCATACGCCGCACCGCACTTTGGCTACTACGGCGGCTACCACGGCGGTCAGAATCGTTCGGCTGGTTATGCCTATCCGGGTGGCTACGCGTACCAGCACCGCTAGAAGGACGCCTCGCCGACGGGGAACATGGAGCGCAGGAGGGCGACAAAACGACCCGGGAAGGGCGGACGGCCCACTCGCGCCGAAGCGCTGCGTCTGCGGCAGCGAATCCTGGAGGCCGCGACACACCTTTTTCTAGCCGAAGGCTACCGATCGACTACCATTGAAGCGGTGGCTGGGCGTGCGGGAATTTCCAAGCGCACGTTCTACCACCGATTCGAGGACAAGTCGGCGCTGTTCGCCGCCGTCGTCCACGAGATCATCGAGCAAATTCGTCCTCCTGCAGGAGTGCCTCTGATCGAAGGGGCAACCTTGAGCGAGGTGTTGCGCCGCCTCGCGGGCATGATGTTGCGCGCCGCTCTGTCGCCCCAGGCCATTGCGTTGCATCGCACGATCGTCGCCGAATCTGCGAGATTCCCCGAACTAGCGCGCGCGGTTCATGGCGCGGCCGGCACGCGCGAAGCGACCACGTTGATCGGCGGTCTGCTCGCGCGCGAGTTGCGCATCAGCGCCGAGAATCGTGCGATTGCCGCGGAGCAGTTCATTTTCATGGTCGTCAGCGTGCCGCAGCGTCGCGCCCTGGGGTTCGGCGCCCCGATGACGGCCGCGGAACTCGACGGCTGGGCTGACAAAGCGGTGGACCTCTTTCTCAATGGTTGCCTCGCATGGACCGCATAACGGGATGAGCCCATCGACAGACTCCTAGGCCTTCCGGGCGGCGCCAAAATGACGGTCCGCGATGAGGCAGATGATCTCGAACATCATGGTCGCCCCGACGAGGGCGGTGTTTCCGGTCTGATCGTACGGCGGGGCGACCTCGACGACGTCGCCGCCGATCAGGTCGAGGGAGCGCATGCCGCGCAAGAGCCGCTGCGCTTCCAGGGTGGTGAGGCCGCCTATTTCAGGAGTGCCGGTTCCGGGTGCATAGACCGGATCGAGCCCATCCACGTCGAAAGAAATGTACGTTGGACCGTCGCCCACCACCCGGCGCGCTTCCGCGATGACCCGGTCGACTCCGAGCGATGCGAATTCCTCGATGAACACCACGCGCATGCCGTGCGATTGAGAGAACTCGATGCCATCCATGTAGTTCTGGCTGCCGCGAATCCCGATCTGAATCGTGCGTTTCGGATCCAGCAGTCCGTCCTCGACCGCCAGCCGAAAGGGAGCCCCGTGGGTGAACTTGGAGCCGAAGAACTCGCCCCAGGTGTCGGTGTGGGCGTCGATGTGAACCATTCCGATGGGCCGATCGGCGGCAATCGCTTTGAATATTGGGTAGGTGATCGAGTGGTCGCCGCCCGCGCTGACCGGCCGCACGCCGGCGGCATGAACCTTGCGGTAGAACGCCTCGATTTCCTCGACTTGCTTTTCCAGATCGTACCGATGCGACAGGCGCACATCGCCGAGATCGGCGATCCTGCAGAGCTCATAGGGATTCACCCCGAGGGCCAGGTTGAAACCACGCATGAGACTCGATGAGTTGCGGATTTCTCGGGGCCCATGCCGGGCGCCGGGTCTATTGGTGACTCCGAGATCCGTCGGGACGCCGATCAGGCCGATGTCGACATCGGCCAGGGAGCGCGCCAGCGGCGCGCGCATGAATGTCGCGATTTCCGCGTACCGCGGTTCCTTCATCGGGTCGTATTCACTGCTCATGGATTGACTCCCCCGCGGTCGATGCCGAAGACTCAAGTCTAGCCGATATCGTTTTTGAGGAGACGCAGCGTGAAGTATCAGCTCTACTATTGGCCTACGATTCAGGGTCGCGGCGAGTTCGTAAGGCTTGCGCTGGAGATGGCCGGCGCACCCTACCTGGACGTTGCGCGTCGATCGGGCAGGGGTGCCGGAGTCCCGGAACTCATGCGCTTTCTGAACGTGCGCAGCCTCGAGCGGCCACCGTTTGCGCCGCCGTTTCTGAAAGCCGGTCGGCTCGTCATCGGGCAGACACCCAACATTCTTCAGTTCTTGGGCATGCGCCACGATCTTGCGCCGAAAGATGAAGGCGGGCGGCTATGGACGCACCAGCTGGAACTCACGATGGCGGATTTTCTGGTCGAAATACACGACACGCATCACCCGGTGGCCTCCGGACTCTATTACGAGGACCAGAGGAAAGAGGCACGCCGTCGTGCCGCGGATTTCCTGAAGTACCGCTTGCCGAAATTCCTGGGCTACTTCGAAGAGGTGCTCGCGCGAAACACTCGGGGAAAAGGTTATCTGGTCGGTGCCAAACCGACGTACGCCGACGCGTCGATGTTTCAAATCATGGCGGGCCTCCGCTTCGCATTCCCCACCGCGATGTCCAAATCCGCACGCAGGTACCGGCGGCTGTTCGCGCTGCATGGGAAAGTACAGCTGCTGCCGCGGATCGCCGCATATCTCGCTTCTCCCCGGCGCATCCCGTTCAACAACGAAGGCATCTTTCGGCATTACCCGGAACTCGACGCCTCTTGAGTCATCGCCGCGACCGTGGTGGCCGCGGCGGTCATGGCCGCGGCAGTGGTGGCCGCGACTCGTCGCGCCATTTGCGTTCCGGCGATAAGGCGGTATCTTCGATTTCGGACGATGGGTCCGGTTTCGGACGAAGATGCGTGTCGGATCATCAAGCTCAGCAGCCGCTCGTCATTGCGGGACACACGGCAAATTTTGATGCGCAAGGCCGGTTGCGGCCCTGGACGTCGTGGAACGACGCTCTGGACTTGGAAATGAATTTCTACCAGCAGTGTCCGCTGGATCAGGGTTACCCCCGCTTCGTCTTGACGACTTTTCTCGATGGCGGCTGGATTCCCATGCCCGATCGCACCGACACCATTCCCGCGACGCAGAATGGCATGGGAATTCTCTCCTATCTGAAATTTTATGAATTGCGCGGCGGGCGGGATCTGCGGTTTCTGCAGACGGCGCGCGCCATGGGCGACTACCTGATGAAGGAAACATTGACGCCAAACTACGGTCGGTATCCGGCGTTCACGCGCTCAACCGGCAAGCGGGATCGCCTGCCCCTGCCTGCGGATTGCGGTTCGCAAGCCGACCGTCAGTATGAGATCGAGCCCGACAAGGGCGGCATCGCGGGCTACGCCCTGGTGCGGCTGTCCGAGGCGACCGCGGAGGATGGCTACCTCAAACAGGCCCTGCAGAACGCACGCACTCTTGCCGCAAATCAAGAAGCCGGCGACGCATCGCGCTCGCCGTGGCCATTTCGCGCAGACTTTCGCAGCGGCGAGGGTCGAGGGCCGGTGTCGGGGAACATGACCTACATCCTGCGGCTCTATGACGCGCTGGTTGCGCACAGTTACATGGAATTCTCCGCTCCGCGCCAGGCGCTGTGGGAATGGATCAAGGACTTCCAAATCCCCAACGCGGCGGCCGACGGTTCGCTCTTCGCGCAGTTTTTCGAGGATCACGATACTCCCACCAATCGCACGGCCTGGGCGCCTCTGAATCTTGCGCGCTACCTGCTCGAGAAAAAGGCAACGCTCGACTCGGATTGGCGCGACGATTCGGCGGCGCTCATCGAATTCACACGGGGAACCTTCACTCATGCGGAATTCGGCCTAACGGTTTGCCATGAACAGGATGAGGACCACCAAGCCTGGGGCGGCATCAATTCGACCTATGGCGCGGTGCTTGGGCTGTATGCACAGGCAATCGGGTCTGCTGCTTTGGCGAACGAGGCGCGGCAGGCGCTCGATTTCACGCTCTATTCGATCGACGAGCATGGCCGTCCGCGCGATGTCGCCACGAATCCCGTCCCGGGCGGCTGGCAGGAGGATGCGCACACGGATGTCATCCACAACTACGTAGATGCTTTGCAGGCCTTTCCGGAGTGGGGCGAGACGCGATGAGCTGCGCTGCGCGGTTGGCCGGGTAGACTCATCCCGTCGAGTATAATACGGTACTTTCGCAGCCCGCCCGACGAACACATCTCCAGGAGTCATCGCCATGCTGCCCACGCGCTCGTCCCCGCCGGTGTCGAACCCAGAGGAATGGCGCTTGCGATGCGAACTGACGGACTTCTATCACCTCGTTGATTTTCTCGGTTGGGGTGAGATGATTTTTAATCATATCTCGGTGCGGCTGCCTGGAACGGCACACCATTATTTGGTGAACCCCTTCGGGCTCAATTATTGCGAAGTCACTCCCGAAAACCTTCTCAAGGTGGGCGTCGACGGCCGGCTGGTGGAACCATCCGTGTATTCGGGTAATCCGGCCGGATTTGCCTTGCACGGCGCAATTCACGAGAGCCGGCCGGATGTCGCTTGCGTCGCGCATACGCACACCACGGCGGTTTCGGCCGTCGCCATGAAACGCGGCGGCTTCGACCACAACAACTTTTACGGCGCGCAACTCCACGGCCGCGTCGGTTATCACGACTTCGAAGGCATCACGCTCTATGCCGATGAGCGCAGCCGCATGATTGCAAGCCTCGGCGACAAGCACGTTTTGGTGCTGCGAAACCATGGGGTCGCGGTGTGCGAGCGCGATATCCCCACGACGTTCATGCTGTTGTGGACCGTGCAGCGCGCGGCTGAAATTCAGTGCCAAGCGGCCGCGCTCGGCGGCGAGGACGTGGCGCTCAGCGAGGCGGTCCAGCAACGCTGCGCAACCACGGCCGGCGACTTGGGCAGCGGCATCCCGGTGGCCCGGCTGGTGTTCGACGCAACCGTCCGCCGCATGCGCTCACGGCTGCCGTCCGCCGCCGAATAGCGTGCGTCCCACGCGAAACAGCGGCCAGCCGGTGAGCAAGATCACGATGCCCGCCACGGCCAGCTGCGGCTCCAGGGAAAACACGCGTGCTGCTACGCCGAGCAGGCAAATCATGTAAAAAGCCGGCAGCAGCGGATAACCCGGCATGGAAAATCCGCCTTCGCCCGTGCGACGGCTGCGCAGCACGAACAGCGTTGAGGCGACGACGGCGAGCGTCAGGGTATCCGTGAAGATTATATAGTGGAGTAATTTCTCGAACGAGCCGAGCACGAACGCCGGCAGAAGCATACTGGCGCCGAAGAACAGCAGGCCCACTTCCTGCACTTGAGTCTCCGGATTCACACGCAGAAATGCGCGCGGCAGCACGCCATCTTGCGCCATGGCATAAAAACTGCGCGGCATTTGAACGATCGTCGCATTCACGAATCCCGCTGCGGACAGGAACACCGCAACCGAGACCGCCGTTTCGCCTGAGGCGCCGAACGTCGCACGCGACAAGGCCGCCGCCGCCAGCTTCGATTCCGCGATCCCGCCGATTCCCAGCACGCGCTGGTAAGCAAAGTTCAGCAGCAAGTACAGACCGACCACCGTGAACATGCCGGCCGAGATGGCGAGGGGGAAGCGTCGCCGGGCGTCCTTCAAATCGGCGCCGAGATTCATGGTCAGCTGATACCCGCCGTAGGCGTAGAAGCATGGAATCAGCGCCGACGCCAGACGCAGTGCGGCGGGTGCGGCGGACACCGGCTCGATGACGCGTGCGCGCGGTGCGAGCAGAAGAGCAAGCACTGCGAGACCGATGATCATGGCGATCTTGAGCATCGACAGCAGGTTCTGCAGATGCGCGCCGGGCTTGACGCCGCGATAGTTCAAGGTCAGCAAGATCAGCATCGTCGCGCATGCGAGCACGAGCGACGCGTGCGGCGTGCGCCACGGCGGCGGCAGCAGGACCGGCATCAGGTAGTCGGCGCCGATGAACGCGACGCCCGCCGCGCCTGCGCCCTGCATCAGTGTTTGCGACCAGTTCAGCATGAACGCGAGAGTGGGGCCGTAGCAGTCGGCGACCACCCGGTAATAGCCTCCGGCGCGTGGATAACGCGATCCGATCTCGGCGAAGGTCAGCGCACCGATCAAGCTCACGAGGCCGCCGGCGATCCACGCGGTATAGAACAGGGACGTACCGCCGGCCGCCGCGGCAACGATCGCAGGCGTGCGGAAGATGCCGATGCCCACTACCAGGCTGAACACTATCATTGCGATGTCGAATGTGGAGAGCCGCGCCCGTATGCGGCTCTGGTCCTGCTCAGCCGCCACGCAACGCTTCCCCGAGCAGGTTCGCGAGCCGCTCGAACTGGTCGAGGCGGTTATAGAGCTGCGCAGAGAGCCGCAGCAGCGGCACCGGATGAGGGTAGAGCCAAGTCTCGACGCCGCGCTTGCGGAACCAGTCGTGCAATCCCTCGCGGTCGAAGCGGTAAGCCGGCGAATCGACCGAGGCCGGCGGCAACGGCAGCGACGCCATCGATCCGATCATGGCATCGGGGCAGGGGATATCCGTTCCCAACGATTCCAGCAGTACCGCTCTCGCCTCGAGTGCCAGCGCGCGGTTGGTCGCCATCACCTGAGGCCAGCCTCCGGGAAGCAAACCGCCCATGAATCGCAGTGCCTCGGGGATGCATAGCCACGGCGTCGGGTCGAACGTGCCCGTCCAATCGAACTCCGCGTGGAACCCTGCCGCATACCCGTGGCTGATCACTGTAGGATGCAGGCCCGCCTGCCGATCTCGGCGAACATGAAGAAAGGCGGCCCCCTTGGGTGCGCAAAGCCACTTATGGGCATTGCCCGTGTAATAGGCCGCACCGAGATCCGAAAGGCTGAGCGGTACCATGCCGGGAGCGTGCGCACCGTCCACCAGGGTCTCGACGCCCCGAGCCCGCAGGTCTCTCACCAGGCGCGCAACCGGCAGAACGAGGGCGGTCGGGCTCGTGACATGATCGATGAGCGCCAACCGCGTGCGCGGCGATACACACTCGAGCACCGCCGCGATTATTTCTTCCTCGCTGCGGCACGGAAACGGTACAGTCGCCACGACCGTGCGGGCGCCGCTGCGCTGCGCAACGAAGTCGGCGGTTTTACGGCACGCCGCATAGGTGTGGTTGGTGAGGAGGAGCTCATCACCGGACTCGAAGGCGAGCGAGCGCAGCACCGCGTTGACTCCCGCCGTTGCGTTCGGCAGGAAGACCACGTCGGCCGCTTCGGCGCCCAGAAACGCTGCAAGCGTGGCCCTGGCCGCGCCAAGGCGAGCGGGTAGAGCCGCTACCAAGAAGTCCACCGGCTCGCGTTCCATCTCCAGGCGCAGCGCAGCCTGCGCTTCCAGCACTCGGGACGGGCAGGCGCCGAACGATCCGTGATTCAGGTACGCGACCGACGGATCGAGGCACCATAGCGAGGCAAAGTCCATGGGTCCTTACGATGCTTGAGTTCGCCGGCTAACGCCAGTGTCACGCCACCGGATCGAGTCAATCCTCCTCGAGCAGCTCGAGCGCCACGCCTGAATGGGCGAGCAGCGCATAGCGCACCAGCTGCGTGCTCGACTTGAGGTTCAATTTTCGCTTGATGTGCTGCCGATGCGATTCGACGGTCTTGACGCTCAAATGCAGCGAGTCTGCGGCGTCCCGGGTGCTCATACCCTTGCCGATCATGAGCAGAATTTGCAGCTCGCGGTTGCTCAGCCGATCGATCGGATCTGCCGACGCGTAGGAGCCCCCGGCGGAATATTTCCGCAGCATGTTGTTGCCGACGGCGTCCGATACGTAAACGTTGCCATCCAGCACTCGTCGCAAGGCGACGAGAAACTCCCCGCTCGGGGCCTGCTTCATGATGTAGCCGCTTGCGCCGACGGACAGCATGCGTTCGGCATAGATTGCCTCATCGAGCGCGGAGAGCACCAGGATCGGCAATCGCGGAAGATGCGCACGCACGTGCCGCACCAGTTCGATGCCGTCGCCGTGCCTCAGACTGATCTCGCAGATCAGTACATCGGGTATCAAGTCATGGATGGCGGCGCGGGTATCGCCCGCTCTCTCCGTTTCCCCGCAGACGGCGAGATCGTGCTCGTTTTCAATGACACAGCGCAGACCGAGACGCACGATCGGATGGTCATCGACGATCAGGGCGCGCCTGATGCGCGGTCGTTCTTCGATGAAGGCGCCTGTGGGCGGTGCTCTCATGTCTCGGTCCCCCGCGCCACGAGCGCCGCGAGCGCCGCGACGATGCCCGTGCGCGTTCCGGTCTGATCCACGAGCATGGCTTCGAAGCGGGCTGCCGACTGGGGAGGACAGCAGTGATGGCCCTGCCATTGGTCGCATTCGAGGCGGGTGACGAATTCGAGTTGTTCCCTCGATTCGATTCCTTCAGCGACGACCCGCAATCCGACGCTGCGTGCGAGAGAGACGATTGCACGGACGATCGACTCGTCGGTGCGGCTTATCGTCAAGTCCCGGATGAAGCTGCGGTCAATCTTCAACTTGTCGATGGGGAAGCGGCGCAGGTAGCTCAAACTCGAGTAACCGGTACCGAAATCATCGATTGCGACGCTCACTCCCATCTTGCGCAGCTGTTTCAGCACGCCCGCGGACTCCTCCGGATTGGTCATGAGGGCGCTTTCGGTCAATTCGATCTCCAGCGCGCTTGCGTGAAGGCCGGCATCCGCGAGTGCGGAATGGATCATTTGCAGGATGTTCTGGTGGCGAAACTGCGTGGCCGACAAGTTGATCGCCAGAGGAAAGGAGACGCCTAGTTCGGTGTGCCATGCACGCGCCTGCCGGCACGCTTCGCGAAGCACCCACTCGCCGAGCGGAATCATCAGCCCGGTTTCCTCAGCAAGCGAAATGAACGAGCTCGGCCCAATGATTCCCTTCACGGGGTGACGCCAGCGCAGCAAGGCTTCCGCCGCCGCAATTCTTCCCGTCTTGACGGAGATTTCGGGCTGATAGTAGAGCTCGAATTCCCCCGCCGCGAGAGCCCGCCGAAGCTCATTTTCGAGCGCAAGACGCTCCTGCATCGAATCGGCCATGCCTGGCCGAAAGTAGAGGACGCGGCCACCGCCGCGTTCCTTGGCGATCGACATGGCCACTTCTGCGTGGGCCAGCAGGTCATCGCTGCGCCGGCCGTCGTCGGGCCAAACGCTCACCCCGATGCTCGATCGCACGTTCACCTCCGTGCCGTTGACCCGCAGCGGCTCCACAAATGCGGCCAAGATGGCCGCCGTGACGTTCTGTGCCTCCATGCGCGCTGCGACGTCATCGATGAGCACGGCGAATTCGTCTCCGTCGAGGCGTGCCAGGGTCGTTGCATTTGAAACCGCCGCGGCGATGCGGCGAGCGACCTCGGTCAGCAGCCAGTCCCCGACTCCGTGGCCGAGCGAATGATTGATTGCACTGAAGTGATCAAGGTCGAACACCGCAATTGCGATTCCGCGTCCGGTGCGCTGAGTGTCGGCGATCAAATTCGCGAGCCTGTCTTTGAAGCGCTGCCGGTTCGGCAAGCCGGTGAGCGAGTCGTGAGTCGCGAGATACTGCAGCCGGGCGTGCACCTCTTCGAGCTCTCGGGCGTTGCGGTTGGCACGCTCCTTGAGCTTGTCGGTGCAAATGGCGATCACGTGGGCGACGGTGAGCACGGCGCAGCCGAGCGCTGCAATGCTGATTGTGAGAAGTCGCCCGGCGGAGGCCGGTTCCTCGCAACATTTGCTCCATACCAGCCGTGAGTTGGCCAGCGACTGCGCGTTCGTGCCGAGAATGCCGATGGCTCCCGCAAGCGCAGCAAGGAAGCGCATGCCGTGCGCCCGCCAGGACCGGTCACGGTGCCATTTGCGCCGTATCCAGAGCGCGGCCAGAAATGCAGCGAAGGCGAGCAGGAACGACTCGCATATCCACGGCAGCTCGCCGCGCAGCAGGAGCTGGCCTGGCAATTCGTCGAAGGCTGCGCAGTAAGTCGCCTCGACCCCGACGGCGAGGGCGAACGCGCTGCCCGCCATGCCCGAAGCATTGGGCTCGCGGGACGCCAAGAAGAGGAGTGCGCACGCCTCGCTCGAAGCCGCAACCGCGGCGGGCAGGAAGAACCAGGAGATTCCGACATTCGGCCGTTCCGGCAGCCAGTGCGACAGAATTTCGATGAAGTTCATCGTCCATAAGCCAAATCCCAAGGCAAGGGAGCCGAGGAGTACGGCGCAGACGCGGCTGCGGGCGCTGACGGTGGAAACCCGAAGAGCGAGAGTGAGGGTCGTACTCGATACGAGGACTGCGAGGAACACCGCCAGCGCCAGCGCCCAGGCGTCGGTTGTGAGGACGGTCATTGATCGAGATGCCCAGCGACGTTGCCAAAGAGCCGGCAAGGTAGCGGGACGCCGGCCTCGAGGGTATCGCGAAGATTGGGTATCGGCGGCAGGAAAAACCGGTATGCGGTTCCGGCCGGCAGCCGCGGCCCGATCAGGGGTCGATGATTCTGTTGCGGATTGCGTAGCGCACGAGATCCGGAAGCGACCCGAATCCCATCTTGCGCATTATGTTGCTTCGATGCGTCTCGGCAGTGTTTACGCTTATTTTCAGCGCTCTGGCGACATCCTTTGTGCTGTTTCCTTCCGCCAGCAGCTGGACGATTTCCCGCTCGCGTGCCGACAGCGTATGCAGCGGGTCGCCGTCCTGGGATTCGTTGCGAAGATACCCGTCCAGGACCATTCGCGCCACGCTCGATGTGAAGAAAAACCTGCCGTCGAGCAGCGCCTGCAAGGCCGCGACGAGGGTCCGTCCCGCGTCGGATTTCAAAACGTATCCCCGCGCGCCGGCGCTGAGCACCTCCCGCACGAGTTGCTCAGACTCATGAGCGGTCAAGATCAGGATGCGGGCGGTGGGCTCCGCCGCCACAATCTTGCGCGCCGCCTCCAGGCCGTTGAGCTCCGGCATGGTGAGATCCAGCACCACGATGTCCGGTTTGAGCCGGCCCGCCAATTCAACCGCGTCTCTTCCATTGCCCGCTTCGGCGGCCACAGTCCAACCCGGTACCAGGGCCAGTTCCGCCGCCACGCCGCGCCGGAAGAGCTCGTGGTCGTCGGCGATCAATATGCGTACCGAATTCATGCGATTGCTATGGTAGTGCGGACCCGGGTTCCGGCACCGGTCGATTCCACCGAAAAGGTGCCGCCGATGTGGCGGATGCGCTCGCGCATTCCTGCAAGCCCGACCCCCAAAGGCGGCGCATCGGCAGCGCTTGCGGCTTCCAATGCGGGCGGAATTCCGCGCCCGGCATCCTCGATTTCAAGCATGACGCTATTGGACTGCACCTGGAGCCTGATGGCTGCCCAGGGGCTGGCCGCGTGTCGATGAACATTCGTGAGCGCCTCTTGAGCGACCCGAAACAGGCAAAGTTCCACCTCGGGCGGCAGACGATCCATCGCCTCCGGAAGATCCAGCAAGACCTTGATTGCGCTGCGCTCTCGAAACCCATCTGCCAGCCAACTCAGCGCGCTCAGCAGCCCAAGTTCATCGAGCAAAGGCGGATGCAACAGGTACGAAGCCGTTCTGATCTCGGTTGAGCACTGGGTCGCCAGACGGGCGCAGAGCTCCAGGCGTTCGCGCGCCTCGACGGCAACCGAACGCGAGTCGTGCATCAGCTGCGCAAGGCCGAGCTCCAGCGCCGCCAGGGTCTGACCGGTCGAGTCGTGCAGGTCGCGGCCGATTCGCCGCCGCTCCTCGTCCTGCAACCGCATCAATTCGGCCGAGAGCACCTGCAGGTCCTGTTCCGCGCGCTTGCGCAAGGTCACGTCATGCACGACCGCGAGCGCGAGCACGGTGTTGCCGGTGCTGAGGCTCGAAAGGTCGACCTCCGCTGGGAAGCTTTCACCGGTGTCCGCCCGCTTGTGCGACCATTCGAACGATGTTCCCCCTTCTCGCAGCGCAGTTGCGATCCGCTCGCGCGCAAGTTCCTCGGATCGGCGCCCGTCGGGCTGATGTTCCGGCGAGAGATCCCACGGCGCGAGACCCACTGCGGAGCGCTCGGTGCCAAGGCCGAACATCCGGCCCGCCGTGCGATTGGCGTCCACGAACCGCTCGCCTTCCAGAAGAAATACGCTGAATTGCGCGTTATTGAACAGCGTACGGTAGTGATGTTCGCGCCGGCGCAATCTCAGCATGTAGTGGTTGAGGAGCGCGGTCATGACCAGCACCGTGGCGCTGAACGCTCCGGTGGCTGCAATGCTCATCTGGCGCCGATGGTGCCAAGGCGCCAGGGCGGCATCGCGAAACTGGCCGGCAGCGATATAGACCGGATAACCGTTCATCAGATCGTACGCATAGATGACGTCCTTTTTGAGGACTTGCCCGTAGCCCTCGACGATTCCCGCATTACCCGCCGCGATTGCCCGGCGGAACACGTCCGCGGAGGCCACGTTCATACCGGCCCCCACGTCGCGGCGGCCGACCTTCGGTGCGCGCACCAGCACTGTTCCATCGGCCGCCACAAGACCCATCACCGCGAGCTCGTCGCTCGATTGCCGGTACAGGTCGTCAAAGCCGTCAAAACTGAAGAGCGCACCGGCCCATAGCGTCAGACCCTGGCCCCACGCCACACGCTGCGCGAACGGGATTACGAGATCATTCGGGCGCTCCGGATCGGATATCGGATGGCCTACCCACGTATTCCCGGACGAGGACCCACCCGATACAGTCAACCAGTCGGGCTTGAGGCGACCGGCGGAAGGCCCGTCGCGGCTCGCCATCGCGAATCGCTCGCCGTCGGTGAGAAATAGAAAGCGGACGTAGTTTCCGCCGGTGAGCTGTCGTTGCAAGGTGGCAATGATCTGGGCCCGGCTGGCGAGAATGAGGCCGCCTTCCGACTGCAATTCATTGGCGCTCGCCACGGCCGCGCCCACCCCGTCATTGATCATCGCCAATGTGCCGGCTTGCACAGCCGCTGCGACGCCGCGCAGCCGGTTGCGCTCCGCTTCCAAAGTCTGCTCATAGTCCGCCTGGCTTCGCGAGACGGCGTATGCCCAGCCGATCGCGACGGTTGCGACGGCGTAAGCAAGCAAGATCCAGTTGAGCGCGGGAGTATGGCCAAGGCGCAGTAACCCTTGGTCGCGGTCCTTCGACAGCGCAGCGCGCGCTTTTTTGAATGGCACCGATATCCCTCCGGCGAAAGCGCCGATCCGGAGTCGGTGGCTTTTAAGGAAGTTTCCTCCTATCGTCAGCTATGGTCGAGGAGTTGTTATCCCTCCCACCGCAGACCGCGATACAGACACATCAGTAACTTACGAGCAAATGCGAATATCAAATATGAAGTTGACGTGAGATAAAGACGACACGGTTTGTTTTGCAATCACCGACACAAAAGTCGGATTTGAAATTTATACTTGCCACGCAGCGTATATAGTATGGCAGCATCCGGAGCTGCTCGCGGGATCCTGGGCCTGCTCCCGCTCGAACGTAGTTCGTTTCATCAAACGTTATTGGATATCATCGATGCTGAATCTGCACGGCATGTTCTTTCCCTTCGCAATCGGCGGCGCCGTGGTTGCGTACGTTGCATACCGCCTTGCATATCGTGTTGCGCAGCGTCGATCCTCAGAGGGCAGCACGTTCAATCTGCCCGACGAGGTGCGTAGGGAGCGCGATTCATTGTGCGCGGTCGTCGAGGCGCTGCCCGCACAGCTGGAATCGGCAAAGCGATCCCGGCTGGCGGCCGCAGAGACTCACGGGCGGTTGCGGTCGGAAGCTACGCAGCAATGGCTCACCGAGTTGGAAGCCGATCTGGCGGAAACTCGACTCTTGGGCTCGCAGATACCGGCAGCCGATGCCGACGGCATGGATCCATCCGTCATGCAATGGGATATCAAGCTCGTCGAGATCCTCGCCCTGTCGATACGCGCCAATGGGCTCGCGGATAAATACCGGCTGTCCGAGCTGTCCGAGGAACCGATATTGCTCCCAGAAGGGCGCGCGGCCTTGCATCCGAGCATGTCGCTGAGCGCTCCATCGTAGGGGTCCGGCTCCCCGAGGTGCGCCGGCGCGCCTCGCCTCAGGCGGGCAACATCAGCACGAAGCCGTCGCTCTCGTACGCGTAGAAGCGCCATTCGCTGACAGTTTTTGGCGTTCCGAAAATCACCAGTTGTTTTCGCAGGGTTGCGAAGTCATTGAATACGTCCGACGAACTCATGATCACCTCGTATTTTCGCAACATCGAATCCGCTTCGGCGCCTTCGGCCGCATAGGTGATCATTACCTTGAGGGGGACGTTATAGGACTGGAGCTTGTTCAAGGCTTCATGGGTCTTCGAGAGTTTGTTCTCGTGTTCCAACGCCACCGAAATCCATTTCGCATAGGGCGCGTAATTACCGAAATTGTCCCTGCCCCGCTCTTCATAGAACATTCCATTGAGCGCGTAGTACTCCTTATTCCAAGCCAGCAGACCAAGGTGCTTTGCAACCTTCGGGAAAATGTTGGAGCGCATGAAGTAGGCGTAGGATTTGGCCTCAAAACCGACGGCCGTGCGGAAGCTTTGGTGCTCCTCTTTCATTACTGTGACGAAGGCGTTGCGAAATTCTCGGGGTGTTATTGTTTTCACTTATCTTTTGCCCATATCTCTCGGAATATCCACGGGGAAGCTTACGCTCTTCCGGGCCGGCGATTTGGTCGCAAAAATCGCGTTCACATATGTTCATGCCCGCTCCTCTCGGAGTCAACGTGGCGGGCGCCGAGGAGCGTGTCTCGATGGCGCGCCAGAAATCTTTCACACTTTGAGCGACGAGAATTGATACCGTGGGTCCGGCGCCCGGCGCCCCCTGGATACTGATCAAAGGTTGCTCGATCCGTGGTTTTTGTTCTCAGAAGATGCTGAAGGCGACGATTGCCGTTGTGGCCGTGTTCCTGTTGGCCGCGCCGGCGGCCACGAGCGCCGAACGCAGCGTGCAGAATCTCTCGACGGGCAGGCAGCTACTGGAGCCGGTGCCGGGCGCGCCGGTGCGCCTCAACAGCCTGCCGATGGGCATCGCAGTCTCGCCGCACGGCCGTTACCTCGCCATCCTCAACGCGGGCTACGGCACCTATGAGTCGCAGTACGCACAGTCGATCGCGCTGCTCGATACGAAGACCGGCAAGCTCAACGACTTTCCGGAGCTGCGCACGCGGTTGAGGGCGCCGCAGACGTTCTACCAGGGCATCGTCTTCAGCGCAGACGACACGCACCTTTACGCGAGCGTCGATTCGCTCACTGCACCGGAGGGCGGTACCGCCGACCAGACCGGCAACGCGATCGCCGTGTACAAGATCGCGGATGGTGCACTCGTGGCCGAGCGTTTGATTGCGGTTCCGTTGCAGCCGCTCGCGACCGGAAAGGTTCAGAATCGGCTTCGCCAGCCGCTGCGTCCCGGCACGGCTATCCCGGCGCCCGCGGGGCTCGCCCTCGTGGCCAATCGGGGCGGCCATGACCGGCTGCTCGTCGCCGATGAGTTCTCCGACGACGCTCTTCTCATCGACGCGGTGACCGGAAAGATCATTTATCGATTCGATCTATCCACCGCAGCCACCGTTCCGGCCGTCTTCCCGATCACCGTGATCGTCACGCGGGATGGCCGACGCGGGTTCGTCGCTCTGTGGAACGGTTCCGCCGTAGTCGAACTCAACCTGCAGAGCGGCAAGATCAAGGGCCGCCTGCCGCTGCTCGCGCCGCCAACGGCGACCGCACCGAGTTCGCATCCGGCTGCGCTCGCGCTCAGTCCCGACGAGAAGACCCTCTATGTTGCTCTCGCCAACCGGGACATGGTGGCCGCGGTCGCGCTCGAGGGTTCCCGGCTCGGCGTGCGCGCGATGTTCGACGCTCGTCTTCCCGGCCAGGAGCTATTCGGCGCCATTCCAGACGCCGTGGCGGTCTCCGCCGACGGCCGGCGTTTGTACGCGGCGAACGCTGCCAGCGATGCAGTGGCAGTATTTGCTACGCCAGGTGAAAAAGCCGGCGCAACGCGCGCCCAAGCCTCGCCGATCCGCGCGCTGGGATTCATCCCGACCGAATGGTATCCCACAGCGCTGGCCGTCGCCGACCGGACGCTCTATGTGGCGACCGCCAAGGGCAATGGTGCCGGAGCCAATAAGGATGCCCAGCGGGTGGTCGACGCAGTCCCGCAGAGCCACCGCGCGCACGCTTACATCGGCACGCTGCTGTACGGCTCGCTCGCTGCCATAAGCCTAAGCGAAGCGGAGAGGGACTTGGGGATCCTTACCCGCCAGGTCGTGGCGAGCAACCTGACGGCTCCAACCCAACAGCACGTCGGTTTCCGCAACGGCGGCCATCCGATCAAGCATGTCATCTACATCATCAAGGAGAACCGTACTTACGACCAGCTCTTCGGCGACCTCGGTGTGGGTGACGGGGATCCCTCGCTGACCATGTACGGCAAGGACGTCACCCCCAATCAGCACGAGCTTGCCCTGCGGTTCGGCGTGCTGGACAATTTCTATGATTCCGGCGAGGTCTCCGGCAACGGGCACGTCTGGTCCACGGCGGGTATTACCAGCGACTACACGGAGAAGACCTGGCAACAAGTCTATCGCGGCAGCGAGCGCTACTATGATTTCGAAGGCGTGGTCGAGGGCGCCTATCCCATCCAGCAGAATATCCCCGATGTGGACGAGCCCGCCAGCGGCTACCTTTGGGGCAACTTGGCGCGGCATGGCAAGTCGCTCTATCACTTTGGAGAATTCATCTCGACCAAGTTCTGCGACGACTCGGGCGAAGCTCCCAAAAACCCTCCCGCCACCGAAGGCACTCCAGTACCGGTCGGCGCGGGCTGTGCGCGCAGCCACGTGCGGCTCGGCGAGCCAGTGCCGCAGAACTACGGCGGGGGCACGAGCCCATGGCCGTGGCCCATCCCACTCATCCTACAGAACGTCGCCACCAAGCCCGAGCTCGAAGGACATTTCGATCCGCTGTATCCGGACTTCAACCTGAGCTTTCCGGACCAGCTTCGCACCGAGGAGTTCCTGGGGAAGTTGCGTGCGTGGGTCGGCGAGCGCGAGCGCGGCCCCGACACCATGCCGGATTTCCTGATGCTGCGCTTGCCCAACGACCACACCGCCGGTACCCGCACGGCGATGCCGCGGCCGCGCGCCTCGGTCGCCGACAACGACCTCGCGGTGGGTCGCGTGGTGGAAGCCGTCTCGCACAGCGCCTACTGGGATGACACCGCCTTGTTCATTCTGGAAGACGACGCCCAGGATGGCGCCGATCATGTCGATGCGCACCGAAGTATCGCGCTGGTCGTGAGCAAGTTCTCTCCGCGTGGCGCCAAGCCGGTCGTCGACAATGCCTTCTACACGACGGTAAGCATGGTCCGCACCATGGAGGATCTACTCGGCGTACCGCCGATGAACAACAACGATGCCGCCGCCCCCCTCATTGCGTCGCTCTTCGATGGAACAGGCAATCAACCGCCCTTCGATGCGGATTACGCCAACCGCGACAACGGCATGATCTATGAAGTGAACTCGTCCCGTGCGCCCGGTGCGAAACTGTCCGGCACGATGGACTTCCGGGCTGCCGACAGAGCCGACTCGCGTTTGTTGAACGTAATCCTATGGCGGGACGCCATGGGCCACAGGCCCTTGCCGCCCGCACTGGCCCGTTCCCGCGGCAGCGTTGGGCGCAATGACCGCGACGATTAGCAGACGACGACCGCTCGCGCCAACGACCACGGGCGACGACGACTACATGCGGTCAGAGCGTACGCGCGAGCACAATCAGCGCAAGTCCGGTGAGGAAACTCAAGAACATCGCGGCCAGCAAGATCGAGGTGCCGGGCGGCGCCGTGCGAAATTCGCGCCAAACGAACACGCCCCAAATCGCCGCGACCATCGTCGCGCCCTGGCCGAGTCCGTAGGATATCGCGAAGCCGGCGCGTCCCGAGGCAATCAGATTGAGCGACATACCGGTTCCCCAAATCACGCCGCCCAACACACCGGTCATGTGAGTCCGGATGTTCCCCGCGAAGTAGTCACGGAACCCGACGGGGGCGCCAACGAACGGCTTTTTCATCGCGAACGTATTCCACACGAAGCTGCTCAGCAGAACTCCGGCGCCGAACACGAAAACTGCCGCGTAGGGCCCCATCTTGCCGACCGTCGCGTGAGCGGGGTCCGTGTACATCGCCGCCGCAACGAAGCGATAGAACAGTCCCATGAATACACCGCAGGCCACCGCCAGCACCAAACCCTTGATGCTGCCCTTGGCCCCGGCATCCGGTGCCGCGCCTTGTAGCCGTCGATAGGCCATCGCGTCCAAGATGATCGCCAGCGTCACGAGCGCGACGCCCGCGGCAAGAAGGACGATGTTCCCCAGAGGCGCGGCGAGGTAATTCACGATCACGCCGATGATCAGCGCAAGCCCGATCCCAACCGGAAAAGCCACCGCCATACCCGCGATCTCGATCGCAGCGACCAGGAGGATGTTCGCGAGATTGAAGATC
The DNA here is from genome assembly GCA_035569355.1 of Steroidobacteraceae bacterium. Lineage (GTDB taxonomy): Bacteria > Pseudomonadota > Gammaproteobacteria > Steroidobacterales > Steroidobacteraceae > Bog-1198. Next base: position 16,634 of record DATMNF010000142.1, on the reverse strand, counting down.
GCGCCGCCAAGCAGCGCCGACCGGATGGAGGCGCTGTCGGCTTGCGATAGATCGGCGATGAACGCGCGCCCTTCGGTGCCGGTGCTGCCGAGCGTGAGGCCCAGGATCAACGTCAGCAGAAGAAGCCCCAGCGTATAGTCCCAGTAGAAGAGCTCGAACCGCCAGTCGGGGCGAGCGAGCTTGCGGGTGGTTGCCCAGGACCCCCAACAAAACATCGTGATCACACAGAGTGCAACGGCCAAAGGATAGCTATGTACGACGAACATGATGGCGTTACCCCGGTTGTCCAGCGCTTCGGCGGCGCCATTCTGCGTCGAAGTCGACACGTCGCGCGAATGATTTTTGGGTTCCAACGCGGGTGGTCGACAGTGCGGCATAGAGATTCGCGCGCGCCACGGCTCCGCGCTCCGGTATGCCTTCTGCCAGAAACACCGCGAGACTGCCGATGAACGCGTCCCCCGCACCCGTCGTGTCCGTGGCTGTGACCTCGAACGGCGGGACGTAGGCGTGACCCGCAGCGTCGGCCATCAGCGAACCGCGCGCGCCCAAGGTGACGATGACCCGCCGAAACCCCATGCCGAGCAGGGCACCGGCACATGCGGCCGCCTCGGCTTCCGAACGCACCGTGAGTCCGGTGAGCTGCTCGGCCTCGGTTTCGTTCGGAATAAAATAGTCTGCAGCGGCGAGCTCAGCCAGGTTGGCCGGGATTGCCGGCGCAGGATTGACGAGGCAGCGGATATCGTGGGCGCGCGCGAACCGGATGGTGTGATAGATCGTTTCGAGCGGGATCTCGAACTGCAGGATAATGGCGTCCATGTGCCGCAAGTCCTCCGCGGCTGCATCGACATCGGCTGGCGTCAACCGGTCGTTGGCACCCTTGACGACGATGATGCGGTTCTGGCCGTTGGGCTCGACGAAGATGGGGGCCACACCCGTCGGTGCACCCTCGACGATTTTCACATGCCTCGTGTCGATGCCGAAGGAGGCGAAGTTGTCGATCGTCGCCTGCCCGAAGAGGTCGCGGCCGACCTTCGCCACCATCAAGACTTCTGCGCCGCAGAGCCGCGACGCAACCGCCTGATTCGCGCCTTTGCCGCCGAAACCCAGATCGAAGTTCTTGCCGAACAAGGTCTCGCCCGGGCGAGGGAAGGCATCGGCGAAGGTCGTCAGATCCGTGTTGGCACTACCGACCACGGCAATGCGGGGTGAGCTAGACATGCCATCCTCCAGTCAGTCAAGCCGCGGCAGCGGCCAGCAACTCATTGAACAGGGCTGATGCGCCGATCCGGAAATTACCGGCCGAGGCGCTTCCCGAACCAAACTTCTGCTCGTAGAGCCCGAGATAAATTAGGGCATCCTCGATCGTTCGGATGCCGCCGGAAGCCTTGAACCCGATCGACCGGCCACGGCGACGGGCCGCAGCGATGACATCGAGCAAGACCTCCGCCGCTTCGCTCGTTGCTGCGGGTTGCGTCTTGCCCGTGGAAGTCTTCAAAAAGTGCGCGCCGCCCTCGATTGCAATTTCCGCGGCACGGCGGATATTGTCCGGACCGGACAACTGACCGGTCTCCAAAATCACTTTCAGTAGCGCGCTCTCGCCACAGGCTTCGCGGCAGCGCCGGACCAGCTCCATGCCCGCACGCGAATCGCCGGCCAGCAGCGCCCGGTAGGGGAAAACGACATCCACCTCGACCGCACCCGCCGCGATCGCTGCGGCGGTCTCCGCCGCGGCGGTGTCGGGGGCGGCCGCACCGGCCGGGAAATTCGCGACCGCGCATACTTTGATACCGGTATCCCCGAGCGCTGCCAAAGCCGCAGGAATCCATCGCGCCCAGATGCAAACGGCCGCGGGTTTGACCGGCGAGGTGCCGGCGAGGATCGACAGCGCGCGCACCGAGGCCGCATCGTCCGACTCATTCAGGCTGGTCAAGTCGACCAGTGCCATGAGCTGCCGTGCCAGATGCGCCCGCGAGGCGCTCGCCGCAGGACTCATGGTTAGATTGGCTCGAACAGAATATCTTTGGCGCCGCCCCACAGCACCTCGACGCCCAGCTTGCGCAGATTCTCCTTGCCTTCGACGATCGTAAGGAAATGGTTGCCTGCGAGTTGCCCAACCTTGCTCGCGAATCGACAGCTGCCGTAGGCAATCAGGATCTCGGTTTCGCTGGCGCCGCCCGGATAGAACAAGATATCGCCCACCGACGGATGGCTCGTGTGATTTTCGAAACCCGTACGCAGGTCGAAATCGCCCAAAGGAATCCAGCAGGCCTCGCCGCTCCAGCGCACGTGAATGATCTTTTGGCGATAAGGCATCAGCGCCACGAAGGCCGCGACGGTTCGCGGCGCATCGGGGTTGGGAAGCGCGACGAACTGATAATTGCCGGCAACGATACGGATGGGACTCATGCGTCGCGAGGATAGCCGATCTTGGCGGCTTGTACCGCAGGTTTCGCGTCTCCGGCCGGGGCTTCAGGCCAAATAGATGAAGCGCGCGATGAAGAGAGCCGAGAGAAGGTACACGAGCCAGTCGCTCGAAGTGGCTTTGCCGCGCACCAACTTGAGGACGGCGTGACTGGTAATGCCGAATGCGAGTCCGTTGGCGATCGAGTAGCTCAAGGGGATCATGATGACCGTGAGAAACGCGGGGATGGCTTCGAGCGGATCGACCCAATCCACCTCCGACAGGGCGCCCATCATCATACCGCCGACCAGAATCAAGGCCGGCGCGGTCGCGGCAGTCGGGATTGCCTGCACCAACGGCGCGAAGAACAAGGTACACAGGAACAGGATTCCGACGACGACGCTGGTGAGACCGGTGCGTCCGCCGACCGCGACGCCGGCCGCGCTTTCTATGTAGCTCGAGACCGGACTCGTCCCGGACGCGGCGCCCACCATCATCGCCAGCGAGTCGACGATCAGAATGCGGTTCAACCTCGGTATCGACCCATCCGGCGCCGTCAGTCCAGCCCTCTTGGTTACGGCCACCAGCGTGCCGACATTGTCGAATAGATCGACCAACAAGAACACGAGCATGATCTCCAGCAGCGACAAGCCGACGCCGCCCTTGAGGTTCAGGGCCGCCGGCACGTTGAGCTTCAAAGCTGCCGAGGACAGATCAGCGAGATTGTAGGCTCCGGGTGCGAAGTGGGCCATGCCCAATGCCCAACCGATCGCGGCTGTCACGAGGATGCCGAGCAGCATCGCACCCTTGACGCGCCAGGCCTGCAGCGAGGCGATCACCAGCAGACCCAGCACCGACAGCGCCGGCGTGGGGGCCGTGAGATTGCCGAGACCGACCATCGTGCCGGACTTGGCGACGATTACACCGGCGTCGGCCAAGCCGATAAAGGCGATGAACAATCCGACTCCGCCCGCTACCGCGGCGAACAAAGCCCGCGGTACCGCATTCATGATCAACTGGCGCACGCCGAGGACGGTGAGAAGCAGAAAGGCGGCGCCCGACAAGAACACGCAGCCCAGCGCGGTCTGCCAGGGCACGCCCATGCTCTTGACCACCGTGAACGTGAAATACGCGTTGAGGCCCATTCCGGGCGCGAGGGCCAGGGGATAATTGGACACCAATCCCATGAGAATGCTGGCGAATGCCGCGGCGAAACAGGTCGCCGCGGCGACTCCGGCCGTGGGCATGCCGGCAGCACCCAAGATGACGGGATTGACGACGACGATGTATGCCATGGTCAGAAACGTCGTGACGCCGGCGAGCAACTCCGTGCGCACCGTCGTGCCATGAGCTTCGAGACCAAAGAAGCGATTGAGCATTGGCCATCCCTTTATTTTCGATCCGCGACATACTGTTCGATGGCTCGAAGCCAGCGGTGTTTCTCGGCGGCTGCGAGAAACGAAGCTTTGATCGAATTTCTGGCGAGCAGCGTGAGCTCCGTCCGCGACAGCGCAAGCGCTTCCTGGACCCCGAGATAGTTTTCGAGCACGTAGCCGCCGAAATACGCAGGATCATCGGAGTTCACCGTGACGCACAGGCCACGCTCGATCAGACGCTTGAGGTTGTGCGATTCGAGCCTATCGAAGACGCGCAGCTTGACGTTCGACAGCGGGCACACCGTCAGGGGTATGCGCTCGCGAGCGAGACGCTCCATCAACTCATCGTCCTCTTCGCAGCGCACCCCGTGATCGATACGGAGTACCTCCAGAACATCCAGCGCTTCGCGGATGTACGCAGGCGGTCCCTCCTCACCGGCATGGGCGACCGCCGGCAGACCCTCGCGTCTCGCTCGAGCGAATACCTCGCGGAATTTCCTCGGGGGGTGGCCGGTTTCCGACGAATCCAGTCCGACCGCGGCGATGGCGTTGCGGTGGGGCAGGGCCTGCTCGAGCGTGCTCATTGCCTCCGACGCGCTCAAATGACGCAGGAAGCACAAGATTATGCGAGACGTCATCCCGAATTCTCGCTCGGCCTTCAGCAATGCGCGGCGCATCCCGGTGAGTACGGTGTCCAAGGCCACGCCCCGGGCGGTGTGGGTCTGCGGGTCGAAGAATATTTCGACGTGCACTACCCCCTGCGAATGCGCCTTGCCGAGATAGCCTTCGGTCAACAAATAAAAATCATCCTCGTCCCGCAACACGTCCGCGCCCGCATAGTAGATGTCGAGAAAGGACTGTAGATCGGAAAATTGATACGCGCGGCGCAGATCATCGACGGTTGCATACGGCAACCGCACCCCATGCTTCGCAGCCAACCGAAACGCGAGCTCGGGTTCGAGCGTACCTTCGATATGCACGTGCAGCTCCGCCTTCGGCAGTCCGCGGATGAACTCCTTCATTGTCGTTTTCGCGGACGGTTCGGGATGCACGTGACTCTCGAGCAAATTTTCGCCTGCGTTCGGACATTATCACGACGCTCGTGGCCAAATCGCAGGCGTTCTGCCTTCGAAGCGGACTGCGCCGCCGATCGTCACTCCGTGTACAAAGATGGAGCGCCTCGTGGACACAGTTGGTGCATGGTGTCGCGCCCACGCAACCCCCACCGCCGGCAATGACCATGAGGCCTCGAGCGGACCCCAAAGATGCGTTTTCTGTCAACATATTAGCCACTTAGGGTTGAGTCAGTCTTTGCGAAAGACCGTCCTCGCTGCAGCCCGGGGCCCTAAGTCAGTCCTATGTAGGCTCGGCGCCGCTTGCGCACGATTCTTGCACGCGCTTTGGGACTATGCATAACATGACTGCTCGTCTGACAAGAACGCTAGGGACACAAAACAATGAGGGATGACACATGAAATCATGGATTCGTGGTTTGTTCATCGTGTCGTGCGCGATCGCCACGGCTCACCACGCGGCTCACGGTCAAGCCGCATCGCCAAGCGGCGCCCCGGTTCCGGCAACTTCGTCCGGCGATCTCGATGAAATCGTGGTGAACGGCATCAAGCGCGGCGAGCTGATTCTTCCGACCCAGGTGACGTCCACGTCGGCGTACGGGTTGGACCTCGGCGTGATGGACACGCCGCGCAACAACACCCTGCTGTCGAAGGCGCAGATCGATGCCCTCAACGTCCAGAATCCGGGCGGGTTTTCCTATCTGACGTCGAGCAGTTATTCGGACGCCTCGTTCGGTCAGCCGAACATCCCGCGTATCCGCGGCCAGTATGCCGACATGTTTTTCAACGGGATGCGCGACAGCTTCACGCTCAACGGCTACGGCGCGCCGATCAGCTTCAACAGCGTGGATTCCATCGACATCGTCAAGGGTCCGGCGAGCGTCCAGGCAGGGGCGGGGGCGGGCGTGGGAGGCTCCATCGACATCACGACCAAGATGCCCTCGTTCGTCAAGCTGCAGGGGTCCTACGAACTCGAATTCGACAGTCAACAAAAACGGCGGGCGTCCTTCGATATCAACAGCCCGTTGACATCGAACGTGGCCGCCCGTGTGAGCTTCACGAGCGATGATAGCGGCAGCTATTACTACGACATGTATTTTCATCAGCAGTCGCTGTTCGCCTCCGTGCTCGCTGAACTCACGCCCCGGTACTCACTCCTCGTCACCGGCGGCCTCGAGGACACCCGGTATCGCGAAAACGATGGCGTCAACCGGGTCAATCAGGGACTCATCGACAATGGCACGTATCTCACCGGCGGCGTCGTGGGCGGGGCCGCGGGGGTCTCGGGCTTCGGATCGGCGATAGACCTGACCGGCTCCGTGGCGCTCGGCGACAGAGTCATCATCGACGAGCCGCCGGGCACCGGAGCGCACTCGCTGCACGCCAAATTGCAGGTCATCCAGACCTTCAAGGCGTCGGACAATTTCACGATCGTCAACAATACGTTTTACGACTACATGAACCGCTACAACGAGACGGAGGATTATTACGCCGATACCGCCAAGGGCAGCTATACCATCGAGAACAAGACCGACTTCAAGTTCAAGTTCCCCTTGGGCTCGGTGAACCACGACATCGATGGCGGCTTCACGTACCGCTACGCCCATGTGCTGGATATCCAGAATTTCGTCAACGAGCCGGTGAGCATCTTCGATTTGTCCCAGAGCCCGAACACGTGGATCTTCCCTGCGTCGCTGCAGGGCCCGTCGGGCGCGTTCCTCTACAGCGCTGCATTCAACCATATGCAGTGGGGGCTTCCGGGACGCTTTCAGGGACCCCCGGGTCCAAATGGATTCCCCGTCTCCGGATTCTTGAACGGTACCGTCGATTCGAATCTGCAGGACGCTGCGATTTTTCTCGAACATCGGATGCAGTTCTCGCCGCTGTGGAGCGTGCTGTACGGCCTGCGCGGCGACCTGGTACAGCTGAACTATTCCGACCCGCTCGGCGGCCCGGATTACGGCGCGCCCCCCGGCCTCGGCACATTGCCCCAAAATGCATCCACCAATTGGTATGGCTTGTACAACGGCAACATCAGTTTGGTGTACAGCCCGTCCTCGCATATCTCCACGTACCTGACCTACAACAAAGCGCAGTACGTTCTCCCCACCGCCAACGACGGTGCGATCGCCACCTGGGGAGAGGATCCGACCTGGCAGTTGCGGCAGAACACGCTGCTGGAAGAATTGGGCGTGAAGTTCGACCTTCTCGACAAGGCGCTGTTCATCTCCAGCGCGATTTTCAAACAGGAGCGCACCGTCACCACCGGCGTGGGCGGCCTGGCGCGTACCTTGGCTCACATCAAGGGCGCCGAGATCGAGCTCAACTACCAACCCGACCCGCATTTCTTTGCGACGGCCAGCTACTCCTATCTGCACACGACGTTGGATTCAGCGGCGACTTTCTACAATTTTCCGGCGCAACCGGGGATCAACTACGATGGTGCGGGCGTGTCGACGGCAAATCCGTTCCTGCCGAACCAGACGTTCCAGGACCCAGGGGTGCCGCAGCACCTGTTCAACGTGCTCGCGAACTACAAGCATCAGTCCGGCTTCGGTGCTCAGGCGAACATTCAGGTCACCGGGCCGGTCGAAGTAACGCAGTCCGGTTATCTCGATTTGGCGGCGCTCGAATCCGGTTTCCCAGGGCTGCCCCCGTCCCTGGTCGCTGCCTACACAGCCTCCGGGGGCTACTATAAATCGCCGAGGATTCCGTGGCAGTACACGGTAAATACCGCGGGGTTCTATACCTTCCAGAAATACACGGTCAAGTTCACGATATACAATCTGACCGACCAGCATAATCTCACCAACGACATCCCGTTTTACGGCAACGATTTTCTGACGCGGCAACCACCGCGCAGCTATGACTTGACCCTGAGCGGCAAGTTCTAAAGATCAGCCATTGGGCGTGTGTGGCTTGAGTTCCTGCGGCCACACACCGCCCTGACGGGCCTCCCCCATGACGTTTCGCCGCTGCCACGCGTAAGCGCAGGGTGCATACTGGGCATCATCCGCACCCGGGAGCAGCCGATGAAAAGAACAAGAGTGACGACCGAACCGTTGGAAAAGACCTTCATCTCCGCGGAGTCCCTCTTGCGGGATTCGATCGAGCTTGGCCTCAAGGTGGTACGCAGCGGGTTTCGACCCTCTTTTCTGGTCGGAGTGTGGCGCGGCGGCGCGCCCATCGGCATCGCGGTGCAGGAGATACTCGAGTACAACGGGATCGAGTGCGATCACATTCCGATTCGCACCTCTTCGTACGTCGGGATCGACCAGCAAGAAAAGACGGTGCGCGTCCACGCCCTCGACTATCTGGTCTCGGTGCTGAATGCCGATGATCGGCTGCTGCTGATCGACGATGTGTTCGATTCGGGCCGCAGCCTCGAAGCCGTGATCGCCGAACTTCGAAGGCGCTGCCGGCGCAATTTGCCGGAGCAAATTCGGATCGCCACCGCGTATTACAAGCCCGCTCGCAATCGCAGCTCCTTGGTGCCGGACTATTTCGTTCGAGCGGCGGATCAGTGGCTTGTGTTCCCGCACGAAATGCACGGTCTGACCCGCGAGGAGATCCTTGCGCACAAGCCCGTCGACGACAGCTTTTTTACGGCGCTCAACACCGCAGACTAAAGGGCCCGATCGGGCATGGGTGTATAAAATGACCGCATTTCCCTCGATATTCCGCAGCTTCGCAGCATCGGGCGCCAGCCTCTTTTTGCTCGTAACGCTCGCGACCCGGGCGGCGCTTGCCGAGCCCGCACCCATCCCGGTCAAAGTGGTGGTGGTGACGATGTACGAAATCGGCAAGCTCACCGGCGACAAGCCAGGCGAAGCGCAGTTTTGGGTCGAGCGGGAAAAGTTGGATCGAGTGCTGCCGTTTCCGCTCGGTGAGTACGAGCTGCGTATGAACGACGCCGGACTGCTGTTGATCTGTACGGGAGGCGGCGTCACCAATTCAAGCACGTCCATCATGGCCTTGGGATTGGATCCGCGCTTCGATCTCAGCAAGGCTTATTGGCTCATCGCCGGCATCGCCGGCGGCGACCCGCTCGACGTGTCGCTGGGCACCGCGGCTTGGGCGAAGCATGTCGTCGACGGCGACCTGCTATACGAGATCGATGCGCGCGAGATTCCAGCCGACTGGCCCTACGGCATGCTGCCGCTCGGCGCCAAGCGGCCCAACGATACCGCCAGCGGTTGGACGGTGGACACGATTCATTACGCGCTCAACGCGCAACTCGCGGAATGGGCGTACGCGATCACCAAAGATCATCCGATCGCCGACAGCTCGGGCATCGCGCAATTCCGCAAGCAGTACGCGGGCTATCCGGCCGCGACGCGGCCGCCATTCGTGACCATGGGCGATTCTCTGTCCTCCAGCAAGTACTGGCACGGTGAACACATGAACCAGTGGGCCAACGATTGGATGAAGCTGCAGGCTGGAAAGGACGCCAATTTCATGATGGCCAACATGGAAGACAGCGGCACGCTGACCGCCTTGCGCCGACTTTCGCGCGTGGGACGGGCGGACTTGAACCGGGTGATGGTGCTGCGCACCGCGAGCAATTATTCAATGCCGCCGCCGGGAAAGAGCGCTGCATGGAGCACCACGGCAGAGTATCCCGAGGAAGGTATCCCGGCGCTCGAGGCCGCCTACCAGGTCGGCAACCGCGTCGTGCAAGCGTTGCTGCGCGGCTGGTCCCGCTACCGCGACACCATCCCCGGCTCCTAGCGGAATTCTCAGACGGTCTCCTAATCACGGCTCAGGCAGAGTTGGTAGTGCCTGCATAAGAATCCGTAGCTCACGGGCTTGACCGGGGCAAGCGCGCTCCATCCGGACTTCTGGAAGCGGCGCGCGAACTCGGCGACCCGCCGCTCGTAGTCGGCCAGCAGGCGCTGCTTCGTGGGCGCGTCGAGGAACGAGTACTGCAGCGAATTGCGGCCGAGCTTGACGATTTCTTCCCACGACAAGTTGAATTCCTTGACCGCGACGTAGAATTCATCCGTCATGTTCGAGTCCCACATGCCCCGATCGTCCGTCGACAGCGCAACGGGTACGCCCAGCCGCAGGTATTCCGGGAAGGGGTGCTGGGAGTAGTCGCTGACGTATTCCAGCAGCAGGTTGCTGATCAGATTGATCTCCACGAGATAGGGTCCGTAGCGCATCTGGACCAGGGTCTCGGGGTCCGTGATGAGATTGACGCCATGACCGATCCGCTGTGCGCCGAGCAGCAGCGTGTCGCGAATGTGATAGTTCGGTTCATCGACTTCCCCCGCATGAATGGACAGGTTGATGTCCGGATACTTGTGGCGCAGCTCGCGCAGTGTGGGCAGGAAGCGCAGCGGGTAGCCCTTGGCGTTATCCTCGCGTCCCACCATGTTGACGCCGACATAGAGGTCGCGGTAACGGTCCGTGATCGCGTAGAGATCGCGCAGCCCTTGTTCCGCGTTGGGAAGGAATCGCAGCAAAGAGTTTTGGAAGCGTACTTCCACACCCGTGGCACGGGCTTCGGGCGATGCCAGAAAGCGGCGATAGATCGCGACCACTTCGTCCACCGTATAAGGCGAGCCATCCGCTTTCACCGCGCCCTCGGCGCCTTGCTGAGTCTCGAGATAGACCACCCCTTCCTTGCCGAAGGCCTCCATGTTGCGCAGCAGGATGTCGCAGATCAGGTAAGGGTTCAGCAGCATGTCGTTGATGCGGTCCCAGATCGCTTCGAAGAATTCGTTGCGTCCTTCATAGGGCTGATCGAGCCGCATGCTGTCGAGCCACGCCTGCTTCTCAACCGCGGTGAGATCTTGCAGCCGCTTGAACTCGGATTTGGCGCAGGTGTCGAGCTTTTCGAAACTGCTGGCCTGGATGTCCTTGAACAACAGCAGTGCCTTGGATCTGCCGAACTCATCGTGGCCGTAGGGCGCGCAATTCTCGATGCGGACCCGCGTGTAATAGACGTAGCCGTGCGCCGCTTCGGCCAGTGCGGCGTCCCAGAACCACTCGGAGCGTACGGCACCGGCCAAGTGATTGTGCAGGTCGCCGCCCTTGGGCAGTGCATAGAGGAATTGATACAGCTGCGCTGAGGTAGCGTGCGCCTTCAGGTCTTCGAACCAGCGTTCCGCCGCCGGGCAAGAATGCGCGAAGCCGCCGAGGCAGAGCACGAGGCTGAAAAATGCCGGACGGAGATGCATGCGTTCCTCGATTCCTTAGTGAGATACCTTGGGGCGCGTGAGCAGATCCACCGCCAGCGCTTCAAATTTCGCCAAGTCGATGTCTTGCACGACCTGCACCGCGCGCTCGCCGAGGTTGGGGCCTTCACCGATCGGCCAACTTAGACTGTTGCCGTAGCCGGCGGTGAAACTGGTGTCGACGTCGACCAGCAAGGAGCTCTGGCGAGTCACCACCGAGGGGTCGATCCAGACCGCAACGGCGAGCTCGTCCCACATGGGATAGGACTGACCGAATTCGCCGAGATAGGCGTCGAACGGGGCTTTGCCCGCCGCCACGCGCTTGATCAGGTTCGGCCCGAAGAACGTCTTGGTGGTCGGATCTATCGGAACCTCGGTGATTTTCTTCCAGGGTTCGTGCAGTACCAAGGAGGCGGCTTCCGGGTCCCAACGCATATTGAATTCGCGGCGCGGCGAGTTGACGTACTCGGCGGCGAAGCCGTTGTCCGCAGCCGTCGGATTGAAACTTCCGCCCATGAAGACCAACTCCTGGGCGAGGCTTGCGAACTTAGGGTCCAAGCGCGCAGCCAGCGCGAGGTTCGTCATCGGTCCCGCCGCGATGATGGTCACGAGTCCGGGATGGCGCCGCACTTCGCGGATCAGAAAATTTGCGGCCGTATCGTCGGCGGCTTTGATATGCGGCGAGCCTGCCGGCGACGGCGGAACGAGATACGGGTCCGTCGGATGAGCCGTGCGCCGCGCCACCCCCTGATTGGGCCACGACGTCATCCAGGCACCCTTGTAGAAGAGCTTGCCGTACAGCGTTTCCCACGCTGCGGTCCGCGCCTGCGAGTTGACGAGCGGCAGCACCGCGCCCGGAACAACCGGGACCTCGGGGCGCTGGGCGATCTCGAGCAGGCGCAGGGTGTGATCGACTTCTTCGTCGCGCCAGCCATCGCCGCTGGTAATCGTGATCCCGAGCACCTCGACATCCGTCGCCTGCAGCAGCATCAAGATGGCCTGCAAGTTGGAACCCGCCGGGCCAAAGGCGTCCTGGTCGATGATGACCAAACGCTTGTGGCTGCCGGCGGCGCTGGCCGCAGTCGTGCCGGTGGCCGTGGCGGCGCCGGAGCCGGTGGCTGCGGCGGTGAATGCCAGCAGCAATGCTGATAAAGCGCGTATCCCAAACCTCATGCGTGTACCTCGAAGTGCTGCAAAAAATCCTGGAAAGTCCGCGCGGCGATGTCGGCGTCCTCGACGCTCAAGCTTTCGTTCGGATGATGGCTGATCCCGCCGTTGCCACAGCGCACGAATAGCATGCCGATCTGGCCCAAGGTCGCGATTATCATGGCGTCGTGACCCGCGCCGCTCGGTAGGCGGGGAGCGGGGCGCGAGGTGCAGCGCTCAATGCTCGCCGCCAAAGCCTCCTGCAAGCCCGAGCTACAGGCCACAGCGGCGGCCTCGAGTACCCGGTGCTGTTGCACGGTGACGCCGCGCCGTGCCGCGATCTCGAGGAACTCCGCCGCGATATCGCCATGCGCGGCGTCGCGCAAGCTGTCGCTGCCGGAACGGACATCGATGGAGAATTCGCATCGACCGGGGATGACGTTGACGGCGCCTCCGGGCACCGCGAGTTTGCCCACGGTGCCGACGAGACCCGGTTCAGCGCTGCAGCGCCGTTCCACGGCAAGCACCATTTCTGCCGCGGCGGCGGCCGCATCGCGGCGCAACGCCATCGGCACCGTTCCGGCGTGACCCGCGAGCCCTTCCACGGTCACCATGCTACGGACGCAGCCGGCAATGTCGGTGACCACCCCGAGCGGCGCGCCGGCGTCCAGCAGCACGGGTCCTTGTTCGATGTGTACTTCGACGAAGCCCAGCACTTGTGCGGGATCGCGCGCGACAGCGGCAATGGCCGCGACGTCGTGCCCGGTCGCCGTCATCGCTTCCCGCAGCGAGACGCCCTGGGCATCGGTACTGTCCAAGAGTTGCGAGTCGAAGCGCCCTGCGATCGCGCGGCTGCCCAGGAACGTGGACTTGAAACGCACACCTTCTTCTTCGGCAAAGGCAATGATCTCGAGCGAGTAGGGAAGTTTCGCGCCGGTGCGGCACAGCGAGCCCGCCACGGCAATCGGTAACAAGATACCGAGCCTTCCGTCGTACTTGCCGGCGTTGATCACCGTGTCGTAGTGCGATCCGGTCAGCAGGTGCCTTCGGGTTCTGCCGTCGCCGGGCAGCACGCCGACCACGTTGCCCACGGCGTCGCTGCGCACGGCAAGGCCCGCCGCCAACATGTACTCGCGGATGCGGTCGGCGGTGGCGAGATGCGTGGGCGTCAGGTACGTGCAGGTCAACGCCCCCGACTCCTCGCTCAATGTCGCCAGATCCTCGGCCATCGCGATGATCTCGTCCCCCAAGGGCACTTCCACCAAATCGGCGAGACGAAAACGCGCGATACGGCAGATTTCGCGCAGTGCGGCGCAGCGCTCCTCCTCCGGCGCGCGGGCAACGCGCCGCTCGAGGGCGGCGATCACGCTGTCCGGCGTGTGTCCCCTGACCGCCAGCACGAAGGGAAAGTCAAAGCGCTCCTTGTATGCCGCGTTCAGCGACTGCAGACGCTCGTATTGATGCGGCGTGCAGGCCGATAGGCCCGCTCCCTGCTGCTCGCTGGTCGATGCGGGCGTGAGGTCGCCGCGGATCGCCGCGCGACCCGCGAGTTCCGGGTGGGCGCGGATCAATGCCAGTTGCAGCTCGGCGCCTGCCTCCAGGACTGCCCCGCGCATGGCCCGGTGCAACGCAAGGACGCTGGCAAACGGCCGCGACGCGGCGATGCGCTCCGGCACCCATGGGGAGTGTTCGTATACGGAGGCCAACGCGGCCACGAAGTCGCGCGCGGAAAGCTCGTTGAGCTGCCGCAGCTTCATGCGTCACACGGATGGCTGGCGATCCAGTGACGTGCAATCTCGATCCGCCGGCAGATCCAGACGCGCTCGTGTCCGCAGATGTAATCGAGAAAGCGCTCCAGGGCCGCGACCCGGCCCGGGCGCCCGCAAATGCGGGCGTGCAGCCCGATCGACAGCATTTTGGGCGAGTTCTGTCCTTGCGGATCGCCTTCCCGGTACAGCGTGTCGAATGAATCCTTGAGATAGTCGAAGAACTGCGTGCCGCAGTTGAAGCCCTGGGCCACCGCGAAGCGCATGTCGTTGCTGTCGAGCGCGTAAGGCACCACCAAGTGCGCCGCGTGCGAGCGGGTCCCTGCAACCCGCGTCCAGTAGGGCAGATCGTCCGCGTAGGAATCGGAATCGTAGAGAAACCCGCCGTGTTCGATGAGCAGCCGGCGGGTATTCGGGCTGTCGCGGCCCGTGTACCAACCGAGCGGCGCGGAACCGGTCAAATCCTTGAAAATGGCGACCGCTTCGGCAAGATGCGCGCGCTCGACGTCTTCGTCCACGAGTTGATAGCTGATCCAGCGCAACCCGTGCGCGGCAATCTCGTGCCCCAATTCACGATACGCTGCGACCGCCTCGGGGTGCCGCTGCAGGGCGCGCGCGACGCCGAACACGGTCAGCGGCAAGCCGCGCCGCTCAAAGGCGCGCAGCACGCGCCACAATCCCGCGCGCGAGCCGTATTCGAACAGCGATTCCATGCTCATATGGCGCATGGGATAGGCGGCGGCGCCGACCATCTCCGAAAGGAAGGTCTCGGACGTCGGGTCGCCATCCAGCACGCAGTTTTCGCCGCCTTCCTCGTGGTTGAGAACGAATTGCACCGCGATGCGCGCGTTGTTGGGCCATCGCGGATGCGGCGGCTTGCGCCCGTAGCCCTCGAGGTCGCGCGGATAGATGTTCATGGATGTACCTGGGTACCGAGAATATAGGTCGCTTTGACCGCGCGGTCATCGCCGAGCGTGATCAGGATGCGCAGCACATCGGCAAGCGTGCGCGCCGCCGCCGTGCGGCGCGCGATGAGCGGCGTGGCCTCGAGATCGAGCACGATGAAATCCGCCTCTGCGCCCACCTCCAACTTTCCGATGCGGTCTTCGAGCTTGAGGTTGCGGGCGGCGCCGAGCGTGGCAAGGTAGAACGCGCGCAGCGGCGAGAGATCCTGCCCCTGCAGCCGGGCGATCTTGCCGGCTTCGTCCAGGGTGCGCAGCATGCTGAAACTGCTGCCGCCGCCGACATCCGTCGCAATGGAAAAACGCATGCCGTCGCGGTCGGCGGCGGCGATGTCGAAGAGCCCGCTGCCAAGATACAAATTCGACGTCGGGCAGAACGCCGCGGCCGCGCCGCTCTGCGCCATGCGCCGGCGGTCGGTTTCATCCAGATAGATGCAGTGGGCGTAGATCGCGCGCTCGCGCAACAGCCCGAATCGGTCGTAGACGTCCAGGTAGCTGCGCGATCCCGGGAAAAGTTCGCGTACCCACGCGAGCTCATCGCGACTCTCCGCCAAGTGACTGTGGATAAAGGCGTCCGGGAAGTCCCGAGCGAGGTCGCCCGCGACCTGTAATTGAGCGTCGGACGAGGTGGGGGCGAAGCGCGGCGTGATGGCGTAGTCAAGACGACCTTGTCCGTGCCAACGCTCGAGCAGCGCCCGGGACTCCCGCGCCGCGGCCGTCGGCGAGTCGCGCAGGTCCTCCGGCGCGTTGCGGTCCATGAGCACTTTGCCCGCGATCATGCGCAGGCGCCGACGGGCCGCGGCGCCGAAGAAGGCATCGACCGAAGCCGCATGCACGGTGCAAAAGACCAAGGCGGTGGTGGTGCCGTTGCGGGCCAGCTCGTCCAGAAAGAACTCCGCCACCTGGGTTGCGTGCTGGGAGTCACCGAAGCGCCGTTCTTCGACAAACGCGCAATCCTCGAGCCAATCAAGCAGCGCCGCTCCGCCGGCTGCAATGACATCACACTGCGCGTAGTGGATGTGGTTATCGATGAAGCCCGGCAGCAGCAGGTTCCCGCCATGCGCGACGACCGGAATGCCCGCGGGCAATCTCGCCAGCACGGCGTCCGCGGGGCCGACTGCCGCAATCCGCCCGTTGTCGATGAGCAGAGCACCGTCGGGGAAGTATCGATAGCTATCGGCGTTCGTGCCGTCGCCCGGGTCCGCGGCGAAACTCAGGAGCCGGCCGCGGTGCACGGTGGCGGGCGCGGCGTCAGTGAGGAGCGCCATGCCGTATCCAGTCGAGGAGTTGGCCGCGCTCCGCGTCGGTCATGCCGGTGAGATTGCCGATCGGCATGGTCCTTGCGGCCACTTGCGGGGCGATCAGCGGGGCTTGCAGCAGGATCGCCGCCGGCGTGTCGAGCATCAGCCCCTTGGGTGCCGCCATGAATCCTGGGTGCGTCGGCGTGGACGCGTGGCAGGGTACGCAGCGCGTGATGACGATCCGTTGAACTTCGGCAAATTGCGCGGCCGAGCTGCGCGCGGCCGTCGCGGTCGCAGGCTCGTGACTGGGGGCCAACGCCGCTGCGGTGGCGGCCAGCACACCCAAGGCGAGCAACGCCGGCCACGGCGCGGTCTTGCCGCCTCGCGTGTCGCGCTTGTGGCGGTCCACGAAGTAAGCCCGTATCAATACGCCTGCCGCCGAGAACGCGATGAGCACCAACCAGTTGTAGCGCGCGCCGAACGTGAG
>DATMNF010000141.1:0-2019 GCA_035569355.1 Steroidobacteraceae bacterium | reverse complement strand
CCTTGCCCCAATCTCGCACAGTGCGTACGACGGCCCGCTCGGGGCTGCGTTCGAGAATGTCCACGCGCTGGAAGGAGTTGGGCCAAGCCGCCCAATTATTGGGAATGAAGTCCGCGAAAACCACGCAATCGCGGCCGATCTTGCCGTTCAGCACCGGCGCTACGTCGATGATGGCGCCTCGCGGCACCCCATATGGAACCGGCGATTCGACCGCGAGTGCGAAGGCCAACTTTTCATTGACGATGGTGATGTCCCCGCCCAACCTGGCGTCGCCGCCCTGGATGGGCGTCGGTCCCACCAACACTCGAACCGCCGCTCCGGCGCTTGCCGTCAGCATCAGAACAGGCCAGATCAGCGGCGAAAATCTCGGCACTATCGAGCGACGCCGAGATACAAGCGCAGGAATTCATCGGCAGCCTTGTGCAGATTGCGCTGCCAGTCATCCGCAGCCGCATGATCGGCGCCGTCGCTCACGTACTTGGCGCTCGCGAATGGCGCCTTTTCGTACCAGCATACCTTGGCGAGCGCGTAGGCTTCCATGTCGACGACCGCACAGTCGACGCCCGCGTTGCCGACGCCCGCACCGTTCGCGTCCGCGGCTGCGGTTGCAAACGAATCACCGCTGCCGCAGACGGCGGCCGGCAAGTGCGTGAACACCGGTTCGAAGCGCAAATTGGCGGGCGCGTCGTCGAACGGTGTGACGCCCAAAGCATACCCCAAGCCCCTGACGTCCATGTCGCGCTGCACGAACTCGTGGCAGGCCACGAGAGTTCCGGCGGCGTGCCGGCGGCTACCCGCCGACCCGAAATTCAACACCAGCGGCATTGCTTGGCCGTGCAGCACATAGCGAGCCAGTTCGCGCGCGAGCGCGATAGCCGCGTTGACTTTGCCGACTCCGCAATACAACACCGGTATACCCGCTGCTTCGAATACACCCTGCGTTTCCGCTCGCAAGGCAACCACAACGAGCCTACGCGGCAGCTCAAGCATCGATGTACATCACTGGCGGAATACTCAGACGGGCTCCTGGTAATTGATCGCGGTGCGCAGGCGCAAACTTCGCCACGAGTAATCCTTGACGAGGTTCAAATCGATCAGGGTTACCAGCGCTTGCAGCGCGTAACCCGCTCGTTCGCAGAGATTCGCGGCCGCGGTCATCGTGCCGCCGGTTGCGAGCACATCATCGATCAGCACCAAGCGTCCCTGGCCGCGCTGCATCTCCAGGACGCCTGAACCGTATTCGAGCTCATACGTCACATCGACCACGGGTGGCGGCAGCTTGCCCTGTTTGCGGACCAAGACAAATCCCTTGCCGCGGCGCTGCGCCAGGGCCGCGCCCAGGATGAAGCCGCGCGACTCGATCCCCGCCAGCGCGTCGATCCCGCCCCACTCCGCGTCGGTCAGCAAAGCATCCAAAGCCTGCACCGTCACGTCGAAGTGCTGGCGCAACAGCGGCGAGATGTCGCGGAACAAGATGCCCGGCCGCGGGAAATCCGGCACGTCGGCAATCGCCTTCTTGAAGTCGAACATGTTAACCCACGGTTCAAAGACCAGGCATCAAACGGCCACCGCGGCGCAGTTTACCGCGACCTGATACTTTATGCCGACCGCAAAGGATACGATTGAACCATGTCCACGCTGAAGCTTCGTCACTTGCTCGCACGGACGGCGCCGATTCTGGTGCTGGTACTTAGCGCACCGGCCGCAGTTCCCGCGCAATCCACCGCCGCGCCCACGTCAACGCCCGCCGTGCTCCCGGCGCCCGACGCGCCCGCGGCGGCCCCAGCGGCGGGGGCGTCCCCGGCAGCGCTCGCTGTCGCCGCGCCGATGACGGGCGCGCAGGTGATTCAGATGCTGGATCAAGCGATCGACTGGTATCGCACGCTCGGGGTGCAGCAGCAGATCGCCAACGAGCCGAGCGACTTGTTGATCCTCTATGACAGTCGGCAGACCGCGAACCAAGTCATCGGATTGGCCTTCGACATAGCGAGAGCCAATACGGAAATACTCGCGAGGCAA
>DATMNF010000140.1:0-11663 GCA_035569355.1 Steroidobacteraceae bacterium | reverse complement strand
AGGACAAACGGCACGGCCGCAACGCCGATCACCGTGACCAACAACAACACCACCAGCACGGGCGTGAGCAGCATGGCGACGAGCGCCGCCAGCACGGTTTGTCCGGGCTGCGTCTCAAATGTCTGGACGCAACGGGTGAGGCCGTCGCGAAACAACAGCGCAAGCGCTGCATAGAGCGCCAAGAAGAAAAACGCAAATCCCCATGCCCAGCCAAGCCCGGGCGCCAAGGCCAGTGGGCGTCCGTAGAACAGGCACTGATGGACCCAGGTCCGGAGCCACGTGGGGCTCCCGAAATTGCCGGTAAACACATTCTGGATGCTGCCGTGAATGATTGCGGCGGGATCGCGCTCCAGAGAACCCCCCACGGCCACGACGTTGCCGCCGACCTCCGCATGTGGTCCCAGCTTCACATCGCCGAACACCGCGACGGTGTCCCCATCGACCTTGCCGTCGATGTACGTGTCGCCGAGGATGGAGACGGCATTGCCGCTTGCCTCGCCGGTAATCCGAGTATCGCCGACGATGGAGACGACGTCCCCGGCTTCGCCCTCGCTGGTCGACGAGCCGAGGATGGACACGACGGAATCCGCCTGCTGGCCGCTGGAAAGATCCGAATCGTGACCTATGTTGACCACATGGCTACCGTGATGGTGCCTGTGGTGGTCGCGCCGCACGAACCGGTCGCTCCAGTCGGAGCGCTCCTCCGTGTCGGGAGCCGCGGTAACGGCGCTCGGCGACTCGGGCGTTGCGTCAGGCTCTGCCGCTTGGGCCGCTTTGATGATGAGCACGGCGCAGAGGGGCAGCAGAGCCCAGAAAGACACTCGTTGCCGCATACATGTATTCATTGGGTTCATTGGGGTAGATCACCTGCCGATGGCTGAAGGTAAAGCGTGCGGTACAGGACGGCACCGAGCCCGAACAAAACTGCATACAGGGCCGCCCATGCGGCGACGCCTTCATAGACCCAGGCCGGCGGCGCGGTACGGGCGAGGGATGCGGCCAGATTGCCGCCCGCGGCCAGGAGCGCCCCGACGTGGTGCATCAGGGGAAGGGAGCTAACCCCAGCAGTGAGGACGCCGCCGCCGAGAAACGCCATGCTGATCAGCGCGCAGCAGATCACGACAAACGCCGTGCGTGCGGGAAGCGGCCAGTGCGCGAAGCTGCGGCGCCACCAGGGCAGCGAGGCGCGGCGTTCGAGTTCACGCAACACGCGCGACTCGAGCGTCGGGGGTGCGCGGCGCAAGGGCAGCTCACGCAGAGCATTGACGATGAGCCGCTCCAGCGCCCCACTGGGGTCATTCTCGCTCATTCTTTCTCCGGGCCGCCCGCGACGCCGCCTGCGCGCAAATGGGGCAGCAATGCGGCGCGGGCGCGCCGTATATCGGTCTTGACCTTGGCCAGCGAGGCACGGAGCTTGACCGCGATCTCTTCGTAGGAAAGTTCCTCGAAGTGATACAGCACCAGTGCCACGCGCTGGTGCTCCGGGAGCTTGCGCAACGCGCGGTCTACAGTTTCGCGCCGCTGCTCCGCGTCCAGATCGGCGAGCAGCGCGTCCGGCTGCGCCGTCTCGAGTTCCGGCGCCGGCCAATCTTCGTCGGCTGTTCCCGCTCTCAACTCCGAGAACAAGCGCCACCGTTTGCGGTAGCGGCTCAAATAATTGAGTGTCAAATTGGTGGTCACTGTTTTGAGCCAGCCGCCCGCGCTCGGATTGCCGCGCAGGTCGTCGAAATGCGCGTACGCCCGCAGGAAGACTTCCTGTGCAATGTCCTCAGCCTGGCCGTCGTGGCCCGCCAGGCGGGCGGCGGTGGAGAAGACCATATCCTGATAGGCACGCATGAAGGTCGTGAACTCGCTTGAGCGTTGGGGCCCCGTGGATGAATGTTGCACTGGAGTGTGTTCGGTTAGCCTAGAGAACACAGCTGAGCGGAAAAAGTTGCAGACCTCGGCTGAAAGCAAATCTGCCTTAGGTCGCGGCCACGCGGAATACTCAGAGAGGCTCCTGAGGGAAAGGGCTGAGTTGATGGGTGAGATGCGCCCTGACCGTCGGCCACTCCCGGTCGAGGATGCTGTAGACGCAGGTGTCGCGCAGAGTACCGTTGGCGGCGATCATATGCTGCCGCAAGATCCCGTCCAATTTGGCGCCCAATCGTTCGATGGCCGCACGGCTTTGACGGTTGAAGAAATGGGTTCTGAATTCCACCGCGATGCAATTCAACTGCTCGAACGCATGAGTCAGCAGCAGCAGCTTGCACTCGGTGTTGAGGGAGGTGCGCTGGACTCGCTTGCGATACCAAGTGGAACCAATTTCAACGCGCCGATTGACCGCATCGATATTCATGAACGTCGTCAGGCCGACCGCTTCGCCGGCGGATTTTTCGATGACGGCAAATGGAATCATCGAACCCTGCCGTTGCAGCTCTAGGCGACGGTCAATTTCCGCCCGCAACCGATCAGGCGTGGGTATGTTGGTGTACCACAGGGACCACAACTCGCCGTCCTTCAAGGCCGCGGCGAGATCGTCGTGATGCGAATGCGTAAGCGGCACGAGCGACACGAGTTGTCCGTGCAACGAAACAGGAGCTGCAAAACCCATGGCCTGATCCCTCGAGAGTGCCAATGGGCATAATACGGATATGAGTGCGCGAATCATCTATTCGACCGGAATCGGAAGTCTGTGTCCGAATTGCCGGCGGCCGGTGCGCGATTGCGTGTGCCCAAAAGGCGCTCCCGGCGCCGCCAAACCCGGGGGCGTGCGCGTGGGCCGAGAGGTCAAAGGCAGGGCCGGCAAAGGAGTTACGACCGTCACCGGCCTGCCGATGCCGCTGTCCGACCTCGAGTCCCTGGCCACCAAACTCAAGAAGCGTTGCGGTTCCGGGGGCACCGTGCGCGAGGGCGTCATTGAAATTCAGGGGGATCATCGAGACGTGATCGTCGCGGAGCTGATCAAGCTGGGGTGGCCGGCGAAGAAGTCCGGCGGATAGGCTGGGCCGCATAGGCCGGGCCGCGCAGGCTGGGCCGCCCATGCACCCGACGGATCGTGTATCATCACGGCATCGCGATAAGAGCTGTCTGGAGAGAGTCCTTTCGACTTGGACCGCCGAAGGCGCAACCGCCCGGAAACGCTCAGGCACATGAACGGCAGACTCTCGCGATCTCTGGAGAGCGATCGCCTTGAAGGGCGATCCACCGAAGGGGAGCAGCGCCGATCGAGGCGCGCGATCTCTCAGGTTCAAAGGACAGAGGGGCAGAGCACACCGGTGCTTGCGTCTCTCATTCTTTCGCCGCGAGGTCGCGATGGGCCTGAAGACTGCGCTCTATGACACCCACGTCCTGCAGGGTGCAAAAATCGTCGATTTCGGCGGCTGGGAAATGCCGCTCCACTATGGCTCGCAGATCGAAGAACACCATGCCGTGCGCCGCGACGCGGGTATGTTCGACGTGTCGCACATGGGTGTCGTCGACCTGCGCGGCGACAGGGTGCGCGAGTTCCTGAGAAACCTCTTGGCCAACGATGTCGGCCGGCTCAAGACCCCCGGCAAGGCTTTGTATTCTTGCATGCTGCTGCCGGGCGGCGGCGTCATCGATGATTTGATCGCCTATTTCATCTCCGAAACCTGGTTTCGCTTGGTCGTCAACGCCGCTACCCGCGACAAGGATCTGGCGTGGATTCGCCGCCATGCCGCGGCCTTTGCGGTGACCGTCGGGCTGCGCGAGGAATTGGCGATGATCGCGATACAGGGCCCGAAGGCAAGGCAGAAGACCGTGCCGCTGCTGACCCCGGCGCAGCGCGCCGTTGCTCTTGAATTGGCGCCGTTTCAAGGCGCGGCCATTGATTCCTGGTTCATCTCGCGGACCGGCTACACCGGTGAGGATGGTTTCGAGGTGATGCTGCCGGCCGTTGATGCCGCAAGAACATGGGATGCGCTGCGCGCCCAGGGGATTCAACCCGCGGGCTTGGGTGCGAGAGACACTTTGCGGCTCGAAGCGGGCATGAGTCTATACGGCAACGACCTGGATGAGGACCATCACCCCTTGGAGTCGGGGTTGGCGTGGACGGTCGCGTTCGAACCCAGGGAGCGCGATTTCATCGGGCGCCAAGCGCTCGAGAACCTGCGGGGCGCAGACGGCAATGAGTTGGTCGGACTTTTGCTCGAAGATCGCGGCGTGCTGCGCAGTCATCAGAAAGTAGTCGTAGCGTCGCGTGCCGCCGCCGCCGCCGGGCCGGCGCCGCTCAGCGGCGAGGTGACCAGCGGCACCTTTTCTCCGACTTTGAATCGTTCCATCGCACTGGCGCGTGTGCCAAGATCCGCCGCCTCGAGCGTGCAGGTCGAGATTCGCGGCAAATTGCATGCCGCGAGCATCGTCAAGCCGCCGTTCGTGCGCCACGGGAAAGCGCTGATTCCAGTCAGGGAGCCTGTCTGAGACAGACTCCAACCACGGGGGGATTTACATTGAGCGATATTCCGAGTGATTTGCTGTACACGAAGAGTCACGAATGGCTGCGCCAGCGGCAAGACGGTGCAGTCGAGATAGGCATCACCGACCATGCGCAGAGCGCGCTCGGCGATCTGGTATTCGTCGAGGTGCCGGAAGCCGGCCGCACGGTGAAGGCGGGGGAGGCCTGCGCCGTCGTCGAATCGGTCAAGGCCGCATCGGACGTCTACAGCCCGGTGAGCGGCAAGGTCGTCGCCGGCAACGCGGCGCTGGCCACGCAGCCCGAACTCCTCAATCAAGATCCCTACGGGGCCGGATGGTTGTTCCGCGTGCAGACGAGTTCGCCGATCGGCGACGCGCCGATGAGCGCCGCGGACTATGCGAAATTCTTGGCCGACGAAGCCAAGTAGGAGCCCATATGGCCTTCATTCCCCACACCGCGGACGACATCGCCGGCATGCTGGAAGTCGTCGGTGTGCATTCGATCGATGAGCTGTTCGACGAAATCCCCGCGGATCTGCGCGCCGGCGTGCTCGGCGTGCCGCCGGCGATGGGCGAAATGGAACTCGGACGTTTGTTGACCGAACGCGCCGCGATCGACGGGCGGCCCTTGAATTTCATCGGCGCGGGCGCCTATGAACATCACATCCCGGCGCCCGTATGGGCCATCACGACGCGCGGCGAATTCTACTCCGCGTACACGCCGTACCAAGCGGAGGCGAGCCAAGGCACCTTGCAACTGATCTACGAGTATCAGTCGATGATCTGCGCTCTGACGGGCATGGAAGTGTCGAACGCCTCGCTGTACGACGGCGCCTCCGCATTGGCCGAGGCCTGTCTGATGGCGGTACGCGCCAATCGCGCGGCGACTTCGCGGCGTATTCTGCTGCCGCGCGCGGTGAACCCCACCTATGCGCAAGTGGCGAAATCGATCGCGGGCAATCAGGGGATCGTGTTCGAGAGCGTGGACTTCGATCGATCGACGGGGCGCACGCTGCTCGAGTCGCTGCAGCCGTATAGCGGTCAGGAGATCACGGCGCTCGTGGTACAGCAGCCGAATTTCTTCGGCAACCTGGAAGAGGCCGCCGGGCTGACCGAGTGGGCGCATCAAAATAAAGTTCTGCTGATCGCGGTCGTCAACCCCACCTCGCTGGCGCTGCTCGAAGCGCCGGGGCAGTGGGGAGTCCGCACGGGCGGCGCTCTCGGC
This sequence comes from Steroidobacteraceae bacterium, assembly GCA_035569355.1. Taxonomy (GTDB): domain Bacteria; phylum Pseudomonadota; class Gammaproteobacteria; order Steroidobacterales; family Steroidobacteraceae; genus Bog-1198. The sequence goes on along the minus strand of DATMNF010000140.1, from coordinate 6,022 downwards.
GCCGACATCGTCTGCGGCGAGGGACAGCCGCTGGGCGTGCCTCTGTCGGCGGGCGGCCCTTACTTCGGATTCATGGCGACACGTATGCAATATGTGCGGCAAATGCCGGGGCGCATCGTCGGACGCACCGTGGATGCGGAAGGACGTCCGGGATTCAGCCTGACCTTGCAGGCGCGCGAGCAGCATATTCGGCGCAGCAAGGCGACCTCCAACATCTGCACCAATCAGGGACTGATGGTGACGGCGGCCACCATTTACATGTCGCTGCTCGGCGCCGCGGGCCTCGCCCGCGTGGCGGAGGCCAGTCTGCAGCGCACAGCCGATTTGGTCGCGCGTCTTTGCGCAATCCCCGGCGTCAAGGCAGCGTTTACCGCACCGCGGTTTCACGAGGCCGTGTTGCTCTTGGATCGGCCGGTCGCGCCGGTCCTCGCGGCCCTGGCGCGGCGCGGGATCTTCGGAGGACTGGATCTCGGCGAGCGTTATCCGGAATTGGGCAACGCGCTCTTGGTGTGTGCGACCGAGACCAAACTCGACGTCGACATAGATTCGTATGCCCGCGCCCTGACGGACGTCATGGCTTCGTCGCGCGCCGCCGCTTAAGTACCGCGATTGGGGGGACCATGGCCGATTTGCAAGCGAGAGAACCGCTGATATTCGAATTGAGCAAGCCCGGACGGCAGGCCGGCACGCAGTTCCCGCCGCGAGGCGCGGGTTCCACAGAAATTCCCGCGCATTTGCGCCGCACGGCGCCGCCCATTCTGCCCGAGGTGTCGGAGCTGCAGGCGGTGCGGCATTTCACACGCCTCTCGCAGATGAATTTCTCGATCGACACGCATTTTTATCCTCTTGGCTCCTGCACCATGAAATACAACCCGAAGGCTTGCAATACCTTCGCGATGCTGCCTGAATTTCTCGGCAGGCATCCGCTCGGGCCCGAGCCTCAAGGGTTTCTGGCTTGCATGTACGAGCTGCAAGAAATGCTGCAGGCCATCACGGGCATGCAGGGCGTCAGCCTCACGCCCATGGCAGGCGCGCAGGGCGAGTTCGCCGGAGTGGCCATGATTCGCGCCTATCATCGAGCCCGAAATGACGTCGGCCGCAATGAAATCATCGTGCCGCAGGCCGCGCACGGAACGAACCCCGCGACCGCAGCGATGTGCGGCTGCAGCGTCAAGGAGATTCCCTGCGACGCGAATGGCGACGTCGACATCGATGAATTGAAGGCCGCCGTGGGCCCGGCCACGGCCGGCATCATGCTGACGAACCCTTCCACTCTCGGGGTGTTCGAGTACAAAATTACCGAGGTTGCCCGCATCGTGCACGAAGCAGGCGGTCTTCTGTACTACGACGGCGCCAATCTCAACGCGATACTCGGCAAGGTTCGCCCCGGCGACATGGGTTTTGACGTCATCCACATGAACTTGCACAAGACGTTTTCCACGCCGCACGGCGGCGGCGGTCCCGGATCCGGAGCGGTGGGAGTCGGCGCGCGATTGCTGCCATTCCTGCCGATCCCCATCGTCGGCAAGGAGGGCACGCGGTTTCGTTGGCTGGCGGAGCGCGACCTGCCGCAATCCATCGGCCGATTGTCGGGCTTCATGGGCAACGCCGGTGTCAACCTGCGCGCGTATGTTTATATGCGGTTGTTGGGCCGAGAAGGCATGGTGCGAGTGGCGGAATTCGCCACGCTCAATGCGAACTATTTGATGAAGCGGCTGCAGGCGGCGGGGTTCGAAGCCGCTTATCCCTCGCGGCGCGCCAGCCACGAATTCATCATTACCTTGAAGCGGGAGAACCGGCTCTACCAGGTCACCGCGATGGACGTCGCAAAGCGCCTGCTCGACTACGGCTTTCACGCACCCACCACGTATTTCCCGTTGTTGGTGCCCGAATGCCTGTTGATCGAGCCGACCGAAACGGAAGCCAAGGAAGATCTGGACCGCTTCTGCGAGGCGATGATCGCGATCCGCCGGGAAATGGAACAGGAGCCCGAGAAACTCTCCTCGGCTCCGCATACAATGCCGGTGCGGCGGCTCGATGACGTACGCGCAGCAAAACAGTTGGATTTGGCTTGGAAACCCGCCGCTTGAATGACCGATAGAAACAAACCGACCGGAATTACGCGGCTGCTGCGCGCCTTCGGCTATTCGTTCCAAGGGTTCCGGTACACCTGGCGGGAAGAGGCGGCCTTCCGGCAGGAGGTGTTGCTGGCGCTCTTCGTCATTCCCGCAGGGCTCTATTTCGGCAATTCGGGCGTCGAGCGCGCCTTGCTGGTGAGTCCGATGTTGCTGATTTTGGTGGTCGAAATTCTCAACAGTGCGGTCGAGGCGGTGGTGGATCGGTCCGGCACCGAACGCCACCCCCTGGCGGGCATGGCCAAGGACATGGGATCGGCCGCGGTGATGCTGAGTTTCGCGTTGTTAGGAACCGTTTGGGCCCTCATCTTGTCCGACCACGGGCACTGATCGCAATCTAGGAGCTTGTTTGAACATTCCCCGTGAGCCGCATTGCACCGGCATATCCCGTACCGCACTGCTTCTCTCCGTATTGGTGCTGTCCGGCCGCGTTTTTGCCGCCGCTCATTCTCCCCCGACGCCCTCCCTTCCCGTCCCCGCGCCCGGCATACCGAGTTCGCCCGCCAACTGGGCTCAAACTCTCGAGCGCATCGCCAGCGGCGTGGTCACTATTCAAATCGACAGCACGCGCGCGTTCGACACCGAGTGGAACACCACGGCGCAGGCCACCGGCTTCGTCATCGACGCCAAGCGCGGGCTCATTTTGACGAATCGGCATGTCGTGACGCCAGGACCGGTAACGGCACAAGCGATCTTCCTCAATCGCGAGGAGGTACAGCTATTTCCGGTGTATCGCGACCCCATCCACGACTTCGGCATCTATCGCTACGACCCCGCGAAGCTCAAATTCATCCAGCCGGCCGAATTACCCCTGTATCCCGCGGGTGCGGTCATCGGCCGTGAGATTCGGGTGGTCGGCAACGATGCCGGTGAACAATTGTCGATACTTGCCGGCACCCTGGCGCGGCTGGATCGCGAGGCGCCGGAATACGGCTACGGCAAGTACAACGATTTCAATACGTTTTACTTCCAGGCCGCCTCCGGCACATCGGGAGGCTCCTCAGGCTCGCCGGTCATCGACATCGAAGGCCGAGTGGTGGCGTTGAATGCGGGGGGAGCCACCGGCGCCGCCTCGAGCTTCTACCTGCCCCTTCCGGCAGTGACGCGGGCGCTGAAATACATCGACGCGGGCAAGCCGGTACCTCGCGGGACGCTGGAAACGGTATTCAAATACACCCCCTACGATGAGCTCAGGCGTCTTGGCCTCAATCCCGAGACCGAGGCGCGCATGCGCAGTGCGTATCCGAAATTGACCGGCATGCTGGTGGTTGATGACGCGCAGCCGGGATCAGGGGCCGATGGGGTGCTGGCGCCCGGCGACATCCTCGTGTCCATCGACGGGAAACCCATTCCGGAATTCTTCGCGCTCGAGGATGTGCTCGACGCTCGTGTGGGGCTCAAGGTCGACGTGGAATTGCAACGCGGCCGCGAGACCCTGCGCCATACGCTCGACGTGCAATCCTTGAGTGCGATCACGGCGGACGAATACATCGAGTTTGGCGAAGCGGTGGTGCACACGCTGTCCTACCAGCAGGCGCGGCATTTCAACGTGCCCATCAAGGGGGTGTACGTCGCAAACCCGGGCTATGTGTTCGGCAGCGCCGGCATTCCGCGCGCCGCCTTGATCGGCTCGTTCAACGGCAAAAAGGTCGACGATCTCAAGGATTTCGAAGCCGCGCTCGCGGATCTGCCCGACGGCGCGAGCGCGCCGGTTCGCTACGTTACCCTGGAGGATCCGCGCGCCGCGCAGCTCAAGATCATCCGCATGGACCGGCGCTGGTTTCCCGCGCGCAAATGCAAGCGCGACGACGCCTTGGGAACCTGGCCCTGCGTCGGCATCAGCCAAGGATTCAGCGTCTCGAGCGTAAGTCCCGCCTCGACCCAGTTCGCCAAGACCGGCGATCCCCGCATCGATCGTTTGGCGCCGTCGCTCGTGATGGTGAACTTCGATATGCCGTATTCCGTGTCGGGCGTCACGGAAAAGAACTACCACGGCACAGGCGTCATCGTCGATGCCGAGCGCGGGCTGGTGGCGATCGACCGCAACACCGTGCCGATCGCCATGGGGGATGTTCGGATCACTTTCGCCGGCACGGTCGAAGTGCCGGGCAAGGTCGTGTTCATCCACCCGCTGCACAATCTTGCGGTGGTTGCATACGATCCGAAGTCGATCGGCACCACGCCGGTGCGTGCCGCCACCTTGCTCACCAAGCCGCTCGGGGCGGGTGATGACGTGTGGGTGGTGGGGCAGCGCGCAGATTCGAAGCTCCTGTCGCAGAAGACTCAGGTTTCCAGCGTCGATGTGGTGTCATTCCCGCTCTCTCGCACGCTGCGCTTCAGGGACAGCAATTTGGAAGCACTGAGCCTCGTCAATCCGCCGAGCGATTACGACGGCGTGCTGGCCGATGAGAAAGGCAATGTGCTCGCGTTGTGGTCGAGTTTCGCCTATGAAACCCAGCGCGAACTCGAACAGGTCAATCGCGGCATGCCGGCCGAGCTGGTCTCGGAAATGATCGGCGTCGTTGCGAATGGCCGGCCGCTCTATTCATTCGAAGCGGAGTTCAACGTGCAGTCCCTGGCCGGCGCACGCGAGCTGGGTTTGCCGGACGAGTGGGTGCGGCGCTTCGAGGATCACAATCCTCAGCGCCGGCAAGTACTCGGCGTCGATCGGCTGGTGGCGGGGTCGCCCGCCGCAACGCTGCTGGCGCCCGGCGACTTGTTGCTCGCCATCGACGGCAAGGTGGTGAATCGCTTCCGTGAAGTCGAGCGCGCCGTGCAGAAACCGGGCGTCAAGGTGAGCGTTTGGCGGGACGGAGCCGAGAAAACGCTGGAAATGAAGACAGTCGCGCTGGACGGCCGCGACGTCGATCGCGTGCTGATTTGGGCCGGCGCCACTCTTCAAGCCCCGCACCGTGCCATGGCAGCGCAGCGCGGTATCGCTCCCTACGGGGTGTTCGTGTCGTTCTTCTTCTACGGTTCGCCGGCAACGCATTACGGCCTGTATGCCGGACGGCGCATCACGGAGGTCGATGGCCAGCCCACCGCCGATCTCGATGCATTCATCAGGGCCGTCAGCGGCAAGCCCGATAGGGCGTCACTGCGCCTGAAGACCGTGAGTTGGAATGGCCAAACGGACGTAATCACTCTGAAGCTCGACAAGCACTACTGGCCGGCTTACGAACTCGAACGGCAAAATGACGGAAGTTGGACCCGTAGGGTGCTCGATCCGCCGGAAGTCACCGCGTCGTTGGCGCCCTGACATCGCCCGATCGCAGTCCGTCAGGCGAGCGGCGCCAAGTACGGCTCCCAGGCGTCCACGGAGACTTGGGATGCTTGATGCGAGGCGGCCGCGCCCCAAAGTTCCGTCCCATCGAAGACCACCGTATAGAGCCATTGCGGTTGTTCGCCCAGGCCCCGGGCATGGGTGTCGGCAAAGACATGGGCGCCGTGCACCCGCTCAATGACGCCGCGCTTGCCGCGCGCATACCCAGGCAGGCGAGTGTGATGCTGAGGCGCGGTCGCACTGGTACGGACCCACTGTCCAGGCGCGTAGCGCGCGGGGCGAATCGGTTGCCTCGTCGTCGGCGCTCCCCGCGCCAGCACAGCTTGAACCTGATCCGCGCGCAGCATGCGCGCTGCGACTGCGGCGGGGTGCATCGATCGAGCCTGCGCGATCTCGTCGGCCTGTACAGCGCCACTCTGAAGCAACAGCTTCTCCAACCCTGCCAGCCAGATTTCGTAATAGCTGAGGTCGCGGTAGTCGGCGAGGGTCTCACGCGCGGCGCGGATGGCATCGAGATTCCACAGCCCCGTTGCGCCCATGGCCAGGTTCAGAGCGAGGACGCGCGGCTCCCACGAGGCATGAAATAGTTCGCCCTCGGGCTCCG
>DATMNF010000139.1:0-27710 GCA_035569355.1 Steroidobacteraceae bacterium | reverse complement strand
ACCAGGCTGGGCAGTACTACGATTTCTATAACTTTCCGGACAGCCATCAGTCGGCCTATACGCGCAGCGATGCGCACTTGATCTACGAGCCTCCGGACAGGCGGTGGTCCATCGATGCCTTCGTCAGAAATATCGAGAATGCCCTCGTGATCGTGGATGAGAGCGAGAGTTTTGCGCCTCCGCTGTCGCAACCGGGGACCTACAACGTGGGATTCCAGGCGCCCCGAACGTACGGTGTGAGCCTCAAGGTGAGCTTCTGAGCGGCGCTCGAGGCCGCGCACAGACTGTGCGCCGAGAGCGGATGACTACAAAACGCTCAGTGCGCCGCCTTGTCGAAGGAAGTCATCAAATAGGCTCATCTTCGCGTCGTCCATCAAGGTCTGCGCCCGGAAACTCGAATCGAGAACCATGAACTTTGGATCGGTTGGCGTGAACGACGGCCAATCATTGAGACCTGCCCCATTTGGATTTCCGGAGTTGATGAAATTGACCCAATATCTTTGCATGGTCTCGGAAATTCGGCGGTCCACCGGAGAAAAGCCGCGCTCTGGGGCCGCGTCGAGAGTTCCGAACACGTAAGGCACCTCGGACGTGTGAAATGGTCCATCCGACGCTGAAAATGGCCCCGGCTCCGTGTGATTGAACAGGTAGGTGTATACCGGGCTGTGCGAGTACCGCATCTGCACGTTTCCCCAGTGAATAATGGCCGCTATTCCTTTATCGCGCGCCAGCCGTTGCGCGGCCTCAACAGTTTCAGAGTCCTTCTGCGCCGGGTACAGACGCAAAACGTCCGGCGCGATCGCGCCATAGTCGCGCTTGATTTTAGCGACGTAATTGACGGTTGTAGCGGGCACCGGCGGTCCCATGAAGTCTCCCAACGTAGACCTAGGCCCCGCCTCGTTGGCATTCATCCCAGTCAGGATCGGCACATCGCTAACGGCTTTTTCCGCCGAAGGCTGCCCCAAATCAACGCGCAAGATCTGACCGTCCATCGACGGTTGGAAGCGCGGGGGTCCGGGAGGACCGGAGTGCGCCGCCGCCAGAAGTTCCGCGGCGGATAGAGCGCGCATTGCCGCCAAGTGAGTTGCCCCAAGCCGCGACGCCAACTCCTGACCCAAGGATTCCGAGGCTCGCATATCGCGCGCCGCAATGGGCAACACCGGGCCACTCTCCGCGATTGCACGGCTGAAGAGTCCCTGCGCTTGCGGCATTTGAATCAAGGCCATGACGGCGGCGGCCCCCGCCGACTGGCCGGCCACGGTTACTCGATTGGGGTCGCCACCAAACGCGGCAATGTTCTTTCGCACCCAACGGAGGGCGGCGACGATATCAAGAAGCCCATAGTTGCCGGAAACCTTTCGCGGAGATTCGGCGGTCAACTCGGGATGAGCGAGAAAGCCAAATACATCCACGCGATAATTGATGCTGATGACCACGATTCCACGCTGAGCCAGCGATGCGCCGTTATAGATTGGAATCGAGCCAGAGCCGCCGCCAAAACCACCGCCGTGTATCCATACCAACACCGGCAGGGCGCCTGCATCCAGGTGCTTTGGAGCCCAAACATTGAGGTACAAGCAATCCTCGCTGATGGGACCCACGTCGATGTATTCATGAGTGAACGGCAGCCTCCCCATCGATGCGGGGAGCTTGAAGGGCGCCTGATAGCAGCTGAAGCCAAAGTGATCGGCGGGCCGGGTGCCCTTCCACGCAACGGCGGCCTGAGGCTCTCGCCATCGGTCCATGCCAATCGGTGGTCTCGCATAGGGAATACCGAGGTACGCCATCGCGGTCTCTTGCTCCAGACCCTGAAGTGCACCTTCGTCTACTTGCACGATTGGGGGTTGGCCGCCAGCCCATGAGGCGGACGATACAAGGAGGTCGAGGGTTAGCAGCGCGATCGCTAGACGCATAACGGATCCGACAAAAACAAAACTAATGTTCTAATATTTTGCCCAGGTCAGTCAAGACGGCGATCCGGTGGCGGATCTGGCGAGCGGCGCCCTGGTCCGCTTCGCGCTCGGCGCGACGGAGGCGCTAGAAGAACTTTCGTAGATACTCGAACGACTGGCGGGTCACTACCATGGGCTCATCCGAGCGATCGTACTCGAAGTAATAGTGCTCGATACCGGCTTGCCGAGCCGCCTTCAAAACGGCTGGGAAATCCACGACACCCTTGCCTGCCGGGGCAAGTTCTCCCTTGCCGTCGCCGTCCTTGAGGTGGCATTGCCGGTACCGGTCCGGGTAGCGGGTGAAATAAGCGATTGGATCGGCTTGGGCCGCCACGGCCCAATAGACGTCCATTTCCAGCTTCACCGTCTTTGGGTCCGTGTTCTCCACGATTACATCGTATGGGACATACCCCGCAACGGGTTTGAACTCCACACTGTGATTGTGAAAATTGAAACCGAGTCCCGCCTTCGTGCACGCGTCGCCCGCCGCGTTCATCGCGCGGCAGAATTTATCCATGGCCTCGCGCGTCGCCATCTGCTCGGGCCAGATGATTTGCCACACCAGATACTGCTGCCCGAGGATTTTCGCGCGGGCGATCCCTTCCTCGATGATCGGAATGACGCGGTCCACCGACATGCCGGACAACCAGCGCTGGTGTATTTCGTCGCTGGACATGCGCTTCGCGGCGAACGCATTGAAAACCTCGTAGAGATTCCCGGGAACGAGATGTTGAGAAGGGGACTTGAGACCGTATCGATCGAACACCTCGCGCACGTGCTTCGGGTCTCGTCCGAAACTTCCGATGGTCTCGACTTCCTTGTAGCCGATGTTGGCGACAGCCTGCAGCGTGCCGTCGAAATCCTGCTCGAGCGGCACCAAGACCGTGTACAGCTGCAACCCGAGGGTGCGGCGCGACGCGGGTGCAGCAAGCGCCGCTCGACCGCCGAGCGCGCCCGCAAGGCCACACATCGCCGCGGCACCAAGAAGTTCTCTGCGACGCATCGGCTGTCTCCTGGAAGTAATCGATTACATCAGTATAGAACCCGGCGCCAACGCGGTCAATCCGCGCGATAGAACGGCTCAAGAGCCGAAGACGGAGGGTCTCGCTGAGAAATCCAGCCCCACGTAGTTCTCGGCCATCGCCTGCGAAGCCGGCCGAGAGCTGCTCAGATAATCGAGCTCGGCGTGCTGCAGCCGGTGCGAGAAGACTTCGTCCGAGAACTTGTGCATGAGCGTGGTGAACCACCATGAAAAACGGGTCGCTTTCCATACCCGGGCAAGCGCGCGCGAGGAATATTCCTCGAGAAGTGTGTCGCTGCCCGTGCGGTAATATTCTGTGAGTGCCTCGTGCAGGACGCGAACATCGGCGGCCGCAAGATTGAGTCCTTTGGCGCCCGTCGGAGGCACGATATGCGCCGCGTCGCCTACCAGGAACAGGCGTCCGTAGCGCATGGGTTCCGTCACGAAACTGCGCAACGGCGCGATGCTTTTCTCGATTGAAGGTCCGGTAACCATCTGGGCGGCCAAATTCTCGGGCAGCCGTGCGCGAATCTCATCCCAAAAGCGGCTATCGGGCCAATCTTGAACCTTATCCTGCAGAGGGCATTGGATGTAGTAACGGCTTCTATTCTTGGAGCGCATGCTGCACAGGGCGAATCCACGCTCATGATTCGCGTACACCAGCTCCTCGGCCGCGGGGGGTACGTCGGCCAAGATCCCGAGCCAGCCGAAAGGGTAAACGCGCTCATGCTGTTGCAGGCGGTCAGCGGGGATGCTCTGGCGGCTCACGCCGTGATAGCCGTCGCAGCCCGCGACGAATTCGCACTCCAGCTCGTGCCACGTGCCGCTCTGTTGATACCTGACCCGTGCCGCCGTACCGGTCAGATCCTGAAGCTGAACCCGGTCCGCTTGGTAGTGGACCTCGCCGCCAGCAGTCAAATGCGCGTCCCCAAGATCCTTTTGAATTTCCGTCTGGCCGTAGACCGTGACGTGCTTGCCGGTCAGTGCCTCGATATCGATGCGATGAAGGCGATCGGCGAAAGCGATTTCAAATCCACCGTGCTTGAGGCCCTCTCGATCGAGTCTCGAGGCAACATCGGCATCGCGCAAGAGGTCAACCGTAGTCTGCTCGAGCACGCCGGCGCGTATTCGCGCCTCGACATATTCGCGCGTGCGGTTTTCGAGCACGACGGTTCGAATGCCGGCTCGCTCGAGCAACCGGGCCAGCAGCAGGCCTGAGGGTCCCGCGCCGATAATTACAACTTGCGTTTTTGCCACGCACCGCCTCCCCAGCATCGAACCCGACAAGGGTCCAAGATTGAGGGACGTGGCGGAATGGACAGCTACGCGGGATCCTTGTACTTTTCTCACATGCCTGCCCAGCATAGATCGCATCGCCAGCCGCCGGCGCCAAGCCCGGTGCCGGCGTTCTTTCTCTATGGGGAGGCGCCTCGGCCGCCGGATGAGGCGACCGTGCACGTCGAAACGATTGCCGCACGCAGCCGTCTGCATAATTGGACGATCCAGCCGCATCGCCATCGCGACTTGCACCAGATCGTGCTCGTGCAGTCGGGTCGCGCCGACGTGCGGCTCGACGATCACAGCGCCACGCTCGAGGCGCCGGGAATCGTGATCGTCCCACCCGGCGTCGTCCATAGCTTTCGGTTTGCGGAGCATACGGTGGGCCTGGTGACGACTTTCGCCACCGGGCTCGCCCGGGACGTGGCGGGCCGATCCGGCGACCTGCGTCGATTTCTGGATCGAGCCAGCAGTGCGCGGCTCACGCCGGCGAGCCTCGCGGCGACCGATATCGACGAGCTGTGCAGCATGCTGCTGCGCGAGTTCGAGCGCTCCGCCGGCGGACGCGAAGCGGCGCTGCGGGGCCTCTTGAGTGCTTGGGTGGCGAACGTGTACCGGGTGGGGCAGCACTCGGAGAGCGGATCCCAAGGGTTGGGCGCACGCGAGCGACATGTCGTTGCGAGATTCCGGGAAGCCATCGAGAGTCGCTTCCGGCAGCACACGGGAATCGCGAGCTATTGCCAAGAACTCGGCGTTTCAGAATCGCAGCTGAGGCGCGCCTGCCTCAAGGTGACCGGGCAGCCTCCGGTCGCGCTCATTCATTTGCGGATGCTGGTGGAGGCGGAACGCCAGCTTCGTTACACCGCGATGTCCGTGGCGCAGATCGCCTATTACCTGGGCTTCGAAGATCCCGCCTATTTCACGCGTTTCTTCAGCCAGCGGACCGGGGCCTCGCCGAAGGCTTTCCGCGGCCGAGAGGGACACTCAGAACAGGTGTGAGCGCAATGCGAGCCGCCGCGGCACGCAGAAGCCTGAGAAATTCCAATTGTGTGGGCGTGGGCTGCCAGCCTCTGCGCAGCGTGAGTCCAATGCGCCTGATGACGTTGCCGCCCGGATGCGGCAACAATGCCAGGGCACCGGCCGCTAAATCTCGGCTGATCTGGTGAGCGGATAGAAGCATCAAACGGTCGCTCGCCTGCAGCATCGCGCGTGCAGCGCTGAAGGAGTTGCACTCCACGACCCCTAAGGGGAGGTCCATCCCTTCCGAGCGGAAAAGATTGTCGAATTGCATTCGCAGAGGCGAACCCGGGCGCGGCGCAATCCAAGGGAAACGGCTGAGATGGCTTGGCGTAGTAGCGGGCCGGGCCTGTAGAGGGTGACCCGGGCGCATGACGATCGCCAACGGATCATCGAACAAATGTTCCTGAACGACGTCATCGAGCGTGTCCGGTTCGCGCAGCGCCCCAACCAAAAGGTCTGCCGTCCCTTCCCGCAGCGCATGCAGCATGTTCTCGTAGGGGCCGTCGAGAATCGAAAGGGTATGCCGCGGAAACTGCGCCGAGAATTCGAGTATCACGTCCGGCAGGAGCGCAGTGCGTGCCAGGGGCATGGCGCCGATGACCGTGCGTCCGGTCGGATGACCCGTCAGGGACTCGATCTCAGCTTGGGCCTGAGCGAGTTCGTTTCCGGCGAGCGTCACTCGCCGCGCAAGCCGCTCGGCGTCTCGCGTGGGTGCGACGCCGAAGCTGGTTTGCTCGAACAAGGCCACGCCGAGCTTGTGCTCGAGTGCTCGAGAGCTGCGGTGCAGGCTCGGACGGCTCAAACCCGTGATTCGCGCGGCGGGCCCAAAGCCGCCGGCCGCGACCACCGCGGCAAGGCTTGCGAGCTGCGTTCCGCTCATGGTGCCGAGCGCTGCCATCGAGTCGGCGGCAGATTCGCGCCCGCGTAGCGCCTGGCCGATGCCCTGTGCCAGTTCAGTCAACGCCCGTTCGACCCGCAAGTGGCAGAGCCGCCCGGCGCTGGTGAGGGTCATCCCTGCGCTGGTCCGTGTGAATAGCTTCACCAGGAATCTGCGCTCGAGGGCCGCGATCGCCTGAGTCACGGCGGGCTGGGAGCGATGGATGGCCCGCGCCGCCGCACTGACGCTGCCGAGCACGCCAACCTCTCGAAAGGCGAGCAGATGCTGCAGATTGGGAAAAGAGCCGCCCGTCACGCCGCGATCATTTCTCATGCGTTAGCAATCTCTTATACCTGGGCTGTAATTGCAATTGGCTCCCAGGCCTATTTCGGAGGAAACTATCGTATCGGCAGGAATCGCCCGGGTTTTCGAGGTCGTGTATGAATATAGTGTTCCGTAATACCCCCCGGGCGCCGGCGGCCGTCGTGGCGGGTTTTGCAGAATTCGGGGTGGCGACGGTGCACGAGGCGCAGGGGCGCACCGGCTTGTTGGCGCCCTACATGCGTCCCATATTTTCGGGCAACCGGATCTGCGGCTCCGCGGTGACGGTCAGCGTGGCGCCGTGCGACAACTGGATGATTCATGTCGCAGTCGAGCAGTGCCGGCCGGGCGACATCATGGTCGTCGCACCCACATCCGCATCCGATGCAGGTTATTTTGGCGAATTGCTCGGCCAGTCGTTGCACGCGCACGGCGTCAAGGGCCTTGTCATCGATGCCGGCTGCCGCGATATTCGAGAACTGAAGGAACTGGGATTTCCGGTCTGGTCTCGCTGCGTGTATGCGCAGGGCACCGTCAAGGAAACGCTCGGCAGCGTCAATACCCCGGTCGTTTGCGCCGGCGCACTCGTGAACCCGGGCGACATCATCGTGGCTGACGATGATGGCGTCTGCGTCGTCCCGCGGCTCGAGGCAGCCGCGACCATCGAGAAGTGCGGCGCGCGGGAGCAGAAGGAGGCGAAGGTCCGGGCGCGGCTGCGCGCGGGCGAACTCGGGCTCGATATTTACGATATGCGCAAGCGCCTTGCCGAGCGTGGACTCGTCTACCAGGATGCTCCCTCGGAGAAGTAGCGAATGCTCAAGGCAATTCCCTGCACCTTGATGCGCGGCGGCACGTCGAAGGGACTCTATTTTCACCGGCGCGACCTGCCGGCCGAGGGTAGCGTGCGAGACCGGGTGCTGCTGTCGGCGATGGGCTCACCGGACTTGAGGCAGATCGACGGTGTGGGCGGCGCTCATCCGTTGACGAGCAAGGTGGCGGTGATCGGCCCGGCGACGCGCTCCGATGCGGATGTCGATTATCTGTTCCTGCAAGTGGCGGTCGACAAGAGCGAGGTCAGCGACGCGCAAAATTGCGGCAACATCCTGGCCGGAGTGGGTCCCTGGGCCATCGAGAACGGACTGGTGGCGGTCAAAGGCCGCACAACGCCGGTGAGGATCCATATGGTCAATACCGCGAGCGTGGCGGTGGCGCATGTGCCGACACCGGACGGAGGGGTCGAATACGAAGGCGATGCGCGCATCGACGGCGTGCCCGGGACCGCCGCCGCGATTTCCATCGATTTTCTCGATGTCGCGGGATCGAGCTGCGGCGCGCTCTTGCCCACCGGAAACGTGGTCGACGAGGTGAACGGGATGCGCGTCACCTGCATCGACAACGGCATGCCGGTCGTCATCCTGAATGCCGCGGATTTCGGCAAGAGCGGCGCCGAGACTCCGGCGGCGCTCGAATCGGACCCGGAACTCAAACGCGCCGTCGAAGCCATTCGCCTTGCAATCGGACCCCGCATGAATCTGGGCGACGTGACCAAGAAAACCGTGCCCAAGATGACATTGGTCTCCAAGGCAACGGCCGGCGGCGTGCTCTCGACCCGGACGTTCATTCCGCACCGGGTGCATGAGGCGATCGGCGTCCTCGGCGCCGTGAGTGTCGCAACAGCGGTGCTCACCCCGGATTCGGTGGCGGCAAAAATCGCGAGCGGTTCGCTAAGACCCGGACTCGGGGTACAACGGCTCGATATCGAGCATCCCACCGGATTTTTCACCGTGGAGGTCGATGTGGCTCTGGAAGGCGAGCGTCTGGCGGTGCGCCGTTCCGCCTTGCTGCGTACGGCTCGCAAGCTGATGAAGGGCGAGGTCTATGTGCCATCCCGGATCTGGAGCCCTGCATGAAGAACAAGCCAGCCCACACGGGAGTCGTGCCGTGCTGATCATCGATTGTCATGGGCACTACACGACGGCGCCGGGAGCGCTGCAGAAATTTCGCGACGCCCAGATCGAGCACTTCAAGACCGCGGGGAGTCGCCCGCCCGCGCAGCCCCAGATCAGCGACGATGAAATTCGCGACAGCATCGAACGCAATCAGCTCAAGCTGCAGCGCGAACGGGGCGCGGACATCACGATTTTTTCGCCACGCGCCTCCGCCATGGCGCATCACGTCGGCAATGAGGCGATCTCGATCGCGTGGACGGTCGCATGCAACGATTTGATCAAGCGGGTGGTCGATCTGTACCCCGAAAACTTCACCGGTGTTTGTCAGCTACCGCAATCGCCGGGCGTTTCCATCGAGAATTCCGCGGCGGAACTCGAGCGATGCGTCACCGAACTCGGTTTCATCGGATGCAACCTGAATCCGGACCCTTCCGGCGGCCTGTGGACGTCGCGGCCCCTCACGGATCGCTACTGGTATCCGTTCTACGAGAAGATGGTTGAACTGGACGTCCCGGCGATGGTCCACGTCTCCTCGTCCTGCAACCCGAATTTTCATGCCACCGGTGCCCATTACATCAACGCAGACACGACGGCGTTCATGCAGTTCATCGAGGGCGACTTGTTCCGCGACTTCCCCACGCTGAGATTCATCATTCCCCACGGCGGCGGGGCGGTGCCCTATCACTGGGGCCGGTACCGGGGGCTCGCCGACATGTTGAAGCGCCCACCCCTGCCCGAGCACGTCATGCGCAACGTGTACTTCGACACCTGCGTCTATCACCAGCCAGGCATCGACCTCTTGGCCAAGGTGATCGCGATCGACAACATCCTCTTCGGCTCGGAGATGGTGGGTGCCGTACGCGGCATCGATCCCGAGACGGGTCATTACTTCGACGACACCAAGCGCTATATCGACGCGCTGGATATTTCAGCCGAAAACAAGCGCCGGATTTTCGAGCTCAATGCGCGCCGCGTATTTCCGCGGCTCGATGCGCAGCTAAAAGCGAGAGGCCGGTGAGCGCGTTTCGGATGGACAAGGATTGGCTGGTATTCCACCCGAATCCTTCGAAGCCGGTGTTTCGGCCGCCACCGGGCGCGGTGGACGCGCATTGCCATGTCTTCGGTCCGGGCGATCTGTTTCCGTATGCGCCGGAGCGCAAATACACGCCCTGCGATGCGTCGGCTGCGCAGCTCTTTGCGCTGCGGGACTATTTGGGTTTTGAGCGCAACGTGATCGTGCAAGCGACCTGCCACGGCGCGGACAACCGGGCGCTCACCGATGCGCTGCGACGATCGGAAGGGCGCGCCCGCGGGGTCGCAACCGTCCGCGCGGAGGTCACCGACGATGAACTGCACGCGCTGGATGCGGCCGGAGTCCGCGGCGTTCGGTTCAACTTCGTCAAACGGCTGGTGGATACCGTCTCCCCTGAAACCTTGGCCGCCATTGCCGCACGCATCGCCCGCTTGAATTGGCACGTGGTCATCTACTTCGAAGCGGCCGATCTTGGGGAGCTCTACGACTTCATCGCTTCGCTGCCGACGACGGTGGTGGTCGATCACATGGGACGACCGGACGTCACCCAGCCGGTCGATGGCGCGGAGTTCGAACTGTTCGTCCGTCTGATGCGCGAGCACACCCATGTGTGGTCGAAAGTAAGCTGCCCGGAACGGCTCACGAGGACAGGGCCGCCGGGCTATGACGATGTGGTGCCGTTCGCACGCCGGCTGGTTGAATCGTTTCCGGACCGCGTCTTGTGGGGCACCGACTGGCCGCATCCGAACCTCAAATCGCACATGCCGGACGACGGCAAGCTGGTCGACTATATTCCGCGCATTGCAACGACTGCGCCGCTGCAGCAAAAGCTTCTCGTGGATAATCCACTGCGGCTCTATTGGAGCCGCTAGGGCACACCGATGGCACTTGAAAAACCTTACGCCGACATTCCCGGAACGACCATCTTCGATGCCGACCAGGTGCGCAAAGGCTATCATTTGAACATGTTCTGCATGTCCCTCATGAAGCCTGCGAATCGAGAGCGGTTCAAAGCCGATCAGCGTGCCTATCTCGATGAGTGGCCGATGACCGAGCCGCAGAAGCGCGCGGTCCTGGCACGCGACTACAACGCCATGATCGCGCTCGGCGGAAATATTTACTTTCTTGCCAAACTATTCGCAACCGACGGCAAGAGCTTCCAATATGCGGCCGCGTCCATGACCGGCATGAGCCAAGAGGAGTACGCGCAGATGATGTTGAATGGCGGGCGCTCGCCGGACGGTCAGCCAAACCCCACGGTGCGGCGCAATGGCTAAGATCACGGCGGGAGTCGCGACCTCGCACATCCCGGCCATCGGCGCGGCCATCGATCTCGGCAAAACCCAGGACTCTTATTGGGCGCCGATGTTCAAGGGTTACGAGTTCTCCAAACGCTGGATGCAAGAAGCGAAGCCCGACGTGGTGATTCTGGTCTATAACGATCATGCGACGGCCTTCAGCCTCGACATCATCCCCACGTTCGCGATCGGGTGCGCCGCGAGTTTCACTCCGGCGGACGAAGGCTGGGGCCCTCGGCCGGTACCCGTGGTAGAAGGGCACCCGGAGCTTGCCTCGCACATTGCGCAGTCGGTGATCCAGCAGGACTTCGACCTCACCATCGTCAACAAAATGGATGTCGATCACGGCCTCACGGTGCCCCTGTCGCTGCTGTGCGGTCAACCCGCTGCGTGGCCGTGCCGCGTCATTCCGTTTGCCGTCAATGTGGTCGCGTATCCGCCGCCGTCGGGCAATCGATGCTACCAACTCGGCAAGGCTCTGCGCCGTGCGGTCGAATCCTTTGATGAGCCTCTGAATGTGCACATTTGGGGCACCGGGGGCATGAGTCATCAGCTGCAGGGTCCGCGCGCGGGCCTGATCAACAAGGAATTCGACTTGAGGTTCCTCGACGGCCTGAAGGATGATCCGGAGTCCGTCGCCCGCATCCCGCACATCGATTACGTGCGCCAGGCGGGGTCCGAGGGAATCGAGCTCGTGATGTGGCTGGTGATGCGTGGAGCACTGGATGCACAGGTCCGCGAGGTGCATCGCTTTCATCACGTGCCCGCTTCGAACACCGCGGTCGGGCACGTAATAATGGAGAATATCCCTTGAAGATCGTTCTCGCCGGCGCCGGCGCATTCGGCCAAAAGCACCTGGACGCTATTCAAAAAATTCCCGACGTCCAGGTGGTATCGCTCGTCGGCCGCGAATTGGAGCCCACCCGCGCGGTCGCGGCAAAATACGGCATTCCGCACGCAACGACGGACCTCGCGCAGGCCCTTGACCAGACGGGCGTCGGGGCGGCGATTCTGTGCACCCCTACCCAGATCCATGCGAGTCAGGCCATGCAGTGCCTCGACGCCGGAAAACACGTGCAGGTCGAGATTCCACTGGCCGACAACTGGGCGGACGCGGAGGCGGTGGCGGCGCTGCAGAAGAAAACGGGCCTCGTGTGCATGGTGGGGCATACGCGGCGCTTCAACCCCTCCCACCAGTGGGTCCATCGTCGAATCAAGAACGGCGAGCTGAAAATATTGCAGATGGACGTACAGACGTACTTTTTCCGACGCACCAACACGAATGCACTGGGTCAGCCGCGCTCGTGGACGGACCATTTGCTCTGGCACCACGCCGCGCACACGGTAGACCTGTTCCGCTATCAAACCGGGGAGGAAATCACGATCGCGAATGCGATCGAAGGTCCGCATCATCCCACTCTCGGAATCGCGATGGACATGTCGATTCAATTGAAGACGAGTTCGGGAGCGATTTGCACGCTGTCATTGTCGTTCAATAACGAGGGACCGCTCGGAACCTTCTTCCGCTACATCGGCGATCATGGCACGTACATCGCACGCTACGACGATCTGGTCGACGGCAAGGATCAAAAGATCGATCTTTCGCACGTCGATGTGTCGATGAACGGAATCGAACTGCAGGATCGGGAGTTCTTCGCTGCGATACGCGAGGGTCGTGAGCCCAATGCCAGCGTCGCCCAGGTGCTTCCCGGGTACCGGACTCTGGATCTGCTGGAGAGGCAGCTAGCCGCCGGCTCGCGTGACCATGGGCAGGCTCGCTCCTAGCAGCGGGTTGCGCCGCCGTCGATACAGAAGTCAGCCGCAGTCACCCACGTCGATTCGTCCGATGCCAAGTACACCGCGCACCAGGCGATGTCCTCGGGTTGGCCGAGCCGCTGGATCATGCTCTTGGCGAGGACATTCTCGAGGAATCCGGGCTGTTCCAACACCGGCTTGGTGGCGCCGGTCACCACCAGTGCCGGCGATATCGTGTTCGCGCGAATTCCATGCGGCGCGCCCTCGGCGGCGAGCTGACGCGTCATTGCCAGGACGCCGCCCTTCCCGGCGCAGTGTGCCACTGCCGCAGAGCCGCGCAGCGTCACGTGCGCGTTGGCCGAGGCGAAATTGATGATGGAGCCGCCGCCGCGCGCGACCATATGCGGCCAGACCGCCTTGCACGCCAGGAAAACCACATCCAGCTCTCCGCTCAAGGTACGGCGCCACTCGGTCTCGAAGTCCATGGTCTCGATCGGCGCGAATGCGCCCCACGCCGCGGCGTTCACCAGAATATCGATGCCGCCGAATCTCTCGACGGTGCGCGCCACGAGCTTAGCGACGTCGCCGGGCCGCGTCAGATCGCAGGGGTGCGTGCTTTCCAATTCGAGCCCCTCGGACCGCGCGATTTGCAGGGCCTCCTCAGCCGCGGCCGCGTCGATATCGCAGCTCATGACTCGCGCCCCGTGGCGTGCGAACATCGAAGCGCAACCGCGCCCGATTCCGCTGCCGATCCCGGTCACCAGGGCAACTTTCCCCGCAAGGCGTTGCGAGCGTACGTGTGCATTCATTCCCGGCATCGTAGCGGATTTTGCCAAACTCGTCCCAGCGAGCCGATAATCATCCTGGCGAGAGTGAGGCACGTCGATCCGACTGGCCACCACAAGGGTTGATCCATGAATGCGACGCTCGAGATGCAAGTCAGCTGGCTCGTGGACCGTGCCCGCATCAGCGATTTGCTGTACAGTTTTGCCGCGGCTTTGGATACCAAGAACTGGTCCGCGTATTGCGATAACTACGCTGAAGGCGGATACATCGAATTACCCGATCCCACCTCCCCGGTGGGCGGCACGTTCGTGTTGCGCAAGGACCAGATGCTCGAGTCGGTTCCGAAAAGTCTGGGCCGCTATCACGCAACTCATCACATCAGCACCAATCACCAAATCATCATTGAAGGAGACAAGGCGCGGTCGCGATCCTACCTACAGGCCGTGCACGTGGGCGAGAGCTCCACGGAGCACTGGACCGCGGGCGGCTGGTACGACGCCGAGTATCAAAGGCAGCAAGAGGGATGGAAGTTCACTCGAGTGAAGCTCACACCGGTCTGGCTCGAGGGCGCGATCAAGCCAATCAGGCCGTCGGATTCGCGCTGATACGGTATGCGCTTCAAGGGCCTGGATCTCAATCTGCTGATCGCTCTCGATGCACTGCTGACCGAACGAAATGTCTCGGCTGCCGCGCGCTCCGTTTTTCTAAGTCAGTCGGCCATGAGCGGCGCACTTGCCCGCCTACGGGACCATTTTTCCGACGAGCTTCTCGTACCGCTGGGACGCAAGATGGTGTTGACGGCGGCGGCCGAACGCCTCGCCGAGCCCTTGCATCAATTGGTGATTCAAATCGAAGCGACCGTAGGCGCAAATCTGCGCTTCGATGCGCACACTTCGCGCCGCAAATTCGTACTGCACGCCTCCGATTACATCACCGAAGTGGTGCTGAGCCGCGTGTCCGTCAAGCTCGCTGAGGACGCGCCGCAGGTCATCATGGAGATCGTCCCGCCGCTCGAGGACCCTGCGGCGACGCTCGAGTCGGGAGACGTCGACCTTCTGATCACACCGAGCGCCTATGTGTCGTCGCGCCATCCCGCGGAACTGCTCTACGAGGAGGAACATGTCCTGGTGGGGTGGAGCGGCAATCCGAAGCTGGCGGAACCGCTGACCGTCGACGGCTTTTTCGAGTTGGGGCATGTCGTGACGCGCTTCGCGCAGGGGCGTGCGGTCGCGTTCGCTGAAACTGAAATCTCGAAGCTCAATCGGGAGCGCCGCATCGAGGTCATCGCACCGTCCTTCGTTTCCGTTCCCAAGCTCCTGGTGGGAACGCAACGCGTCGGGGTGATGCACAGGCGTTTGGCCGAAATTTATGCGCGCACGCTTCCTCTGGTCATTTTGAAGCTGCCGTTTGAACTACCGCTGCTGCGCGAGATGATTCAATACCATCAAGTGCGCGCGGCCGATGCGGGCGTGCAGTGGCTGAAAGGGCAGATTCAAGGTGTGGCGCAGGAGATGACGACCCGCCCTTAGATATCCATGAAACCGATACCCAAGGATCCAAACAAACCATTTCCCCAATAGATAGAGCCGTCGTAGGCTTGCCTCGGCTTGAAGCGGCCGTTTCTGCCCCTGTCGCCGGTGCATGGCGGCTCAGGCTCAAGACGAATCTGGGGGAATATGTCCGAGAACAACTTGTTGATCGTCGGCGGCGGTATTGCGGGCATGTCGCTGGCGATCCGCATGCGTGGGCAGGGCTGGGCGGTCGATCTGGTCGAAATCGATCCGGAATGGCGCGTCTATGGCGCCGGCATCAGCGTGACAGCCCCGACGTTTCGCGCCTTGAAGCGGCTTGGCCTCGCGCAGCAGGTCATCGCCGCCGGCTTCGCGTGTGAAGAAGGCGTGCGCATCTGCCTACCCTCGGGACAGGGGGTGTTCGACGTTCCCGTGATGCCGCTCGAACCCGGTGTCCCGGCACAGGGCGGTATCATGCGGCCCGCTCTGCACTCCATTTTGTCGAATCACACCCGAGCGGCCGGCGTGAACATTCGCTTGGGGGTGACACTGACGCAATGGTCTGAAGCCCCCGACGGAGTCGAAGTGACCACCAGCGATGGGCAAAGGCGCTCGTATCGCTTGGCGGTGATCGCCGATGGCGCACGCTCGAAACTTCGCGAGCGGGTGTTCCCCGATGCACCGAAGCCGAAGTACACCGGTCAATATTGCTGGCGTCTGGTCGCGGAGCGTCCCGCGGAGATCGATCGATGTCACATGTATATGGCGGGCCCAATCACCGCGGGCTTGATGCCCACGTCCGCAACGCACATGTACCTGTTCTTGTTGCAGCCTGAGACGGCGAAGCACCGGATCGCCGAGGCGCAGCTGGTCCCGAGGTTGCGCGGATTGATGGCCCCCTTTGGGGGTGTGCTCGGCCGGCTGCGCGACGCACTGTCGGAGAAGTCGGTGATCAACGTTCGGCCGCTCGAAGCGGTGCTGCTTCCCCGGCCCTGGCACCGAGGAAGAATCGCGATCATCGGCGACGCTGCGCATGCGACGACGCCGCACCTGGCCTCCGGTGCCGGTATCGCGGTCGAGGACGCGCTGGTGCTCAGCGAAATCTTGAGCGAGGAGCGCGACATCGAGCGCGCCCTGCAGCGCTTTGAAGAGCGCCGTTGGGAGCGATGCCGGATGGTGGTGGAGAACTCCGTGCAGATTGGCCAGATGGAACTGTCGCATGCGTCACCGGAAAAACTCAAGGCGTTGATGGCGGAATCGGAAATCGCCCTTCGCGCCGAAATCTGACGAGAGGTATGTCATGTCAATTGTAGGTGTGGCCGAAGTCGTCTTCGGCGTCGACGATCTGGAACTTTGCACGCGTTTTTGGGACGATTTCGGCTTGGAGCCGGTCTCGCGCGATGGCACCGAATCCGTTTTTGAGGTGGCTTCGGGAGCGCGGGTGCGGGTGCGTTTGCGCAATGATAAACGCCTTCCTCCCGCGTACTACGATTGGTGCGGAATTCGCGAAACCGTTTGGGGCGTCGACACGGCGGAGAATCTCGACAAACTTGCCGAGAATCTGTCGCGCGACCGAAGCATCGTGCGCGACGAGGAGGGAACGCTGCATTTTCACGCCGACGACGGACAGCCGCTGGGGCTGCGGGTGTGGAACAAGCGCCCAGTGACCTCTCAGCCGGACCCCGTGAATGCACCTGGATGCATCCAACGGCTCAATCAGCATCGCAAGTGGCGCCAGCGTGCCCGTCCGAAGACCATCAATCACGTAGTTTTCTTTTCCAAGGACTATGTCGGCGCCTTCGAGTTTTACCGCGATCGGCTCGGCTTTCGATTGGCGGATCACAGCAAGGGCCTTGGAGTCTTTGCACGCGCGGACGGGGCAAACGAACATCACAGCATTTTTTGGGTCAATGCCGATCTGCCCATCACCCCCGGCAAGGACGGGTACATGCATACCGCTTTTGGTCTCGAAGACATCGACGAGGTCATGCTCGGCGCCAATCGGATGGCCGAGAAGGGCTGGATCAACAAGTCGGTCAATAGTTCGGGAGGCCTGTCGCGGCACCGTATTTCCTCGGCGATCTACTACTACATCGATAATCCGAACGGCGGTGAAGCCGAATATCATGCCGATACCGACTATATCGACGACAATTGGGTGCCTCGCGCCTGGGATTGGAAGTTTGGCGCCTTGCTCTGGTCGCACCATGCACCGCCCTTCTTTCGCACCGACAACGAGCTTTGGGATATGACCTTCGATCCACAGGGCAAGTCGCTCGAGCCATTCCGCAAGCCTAAATCATCCCCTGCAAGAATCAGCGCAGCGAAGTGACGCGGTATGTTCGAATATTTTCCCGATAATTACGTTTGGAATCTGTCGGTCGACATCGCGCTCGAATCGGGCGCCCAAATCGGCGAAATCGACGAGATGTGCCGGCCGCTGCGCGAGGCCGCCGCCCGTGGGGACGACGCGGGAACCGCACAATTCTTCGAGAAGTGGGTGGCGCTCGCGGATCGCCTGGTGAGCTTGGCTGGCGAAGATGAAGCGCACGGTCGAGCGTTCTCGGCGGCGACGAAGTTGAATCGCGCGGCACTCTATTATCAATGCGCCGAACGCATGCAATCTCATGGATTCGAGCCGCGGCGCGTCGTCTTCCGGAAGGGACAGGATGCCTTTCGCAAGGCCATGCGCCTCGGCAAAGAGAACTATGAACGGGTCGAGATCCCGTATCTCGATGGAGTGATCCCGGGATTCCTGGTGAACGCCGCCACTCCGGGGTCGCCGGCCCCGGTAGTCGTCTACGTCAATGGCCTCGACAGCTCGAAGGAAATGCTGTTTTGGTCAGGCGTGTCACGGGAGCTGTTGAGGCGCGGTGTGTCGACTTTGCACATCGATCAGCCGGGATCGGGAGAGGCGCTGCGGGTGCACAACCTCATCGCGACATTCGATACCGAACGCTGGGCATCCAAAGTCATCGACGCGCTGGAGTTGCGAACCGACGTCGATGCGAAGCGAATCGGCATTCTGGGAATTTCTCTTGGCGGATACTACGCACCGCGCGCCGCGGCATTCGAAAAGCGGTTCGCGCTCGGCGCCTGCTGGGGAGCCAACCACAACTGGGGCGAGGTGCAGAAGCGCCGGCAGATGCGCGAAGGCGATCGGCCGGTGCCGCACTACTGGGAGCATGTTCAATGGGTGTGGGGCGCCAAGAACATGGAGGAGTTCATGCAGATATCCGCCAAGGTGAACTTGGACGGGGTGCTCGATCGCATTCGAGTGCCGTTTCTCGTCACGCACGGCAGTAGGGACCGCCAGATTCCCGTGCAATACGCCCACCAGACATACGATCAGCTCGTCAATAGCCCGAAGCGCGAGCTCAAGCTCTTCGATGAACGCACGGGCGGTGTCGAGCATGTGAGTGTCGACAATATGGCTTACGGTCGTACTTACATTGCGGATTGGATCGCGGAAACCTTCTCTACCAGAACCAGCTGAGGTAACGCAGATGCAAAAAACCTTTCGCCGTATCGTGACGGGGCATGACGCAGCCGGCAGGGCCGTCATTCAATCCGACGCGCCGCCGGAGCGCGTCAAAGTGATCGGCGGCAATGGGCCGAAGTTTTTCGAGGTGTGGAATACGCGCGAGACGCCGGCTCTCATCGACCGTCGAAGCGGAGAACCGCCGGAGAGCCAATTGACGTTGGCGCCGCCCGCCGGCGGCACTCGCATCCGGGTACTGGACATTCCGCCGGAAACCGAGGAGATGCAGCGCATCGGCGCCGCCACGGCGCGCGAGCATTTCGCCGAGATCGGCGCAGCCGATGCCTCGACGCACGGCAGCGGGCCTGCGCGTCATCCCTACATGCATCGGACCCAGACCGTCGACTACGGGATCGTCTTGGAGGGCGAGATCACTTTGATCGTCGATGAAGGCGAAACGGTCGTTCGCAAAGGCGACATCGTCATCCAACGCGGCACGAACCATGGCTGGGCGAACCGCTCGGGCAAGAATTGCCGGATCGCCTTCATCTTGATCGACGGCCGTTTCACGGATGGCTTGGGTTAGGAGCCGCCAGGCTCCCGGGCCCAAGCACATGCGAAGGGCGTCGCCGTGAGTATCGTCATTACCGGCGCCTCGGGATTTCTCGGCCGGGCGCTGTATTCGCGCGCGCGTGCGGCGTGGCCGCACGCTTCCGATCGATTTGTATTGCTCGATCGTTCTCCCCCGAACACGCAGGGCGACGATCGAGCGACGGCGGCCGCCCTTGATTTGTGCGACTTGCGCCCGGGCGAGCGATGGCTCGCCGAGGCGGACATCGTGTTCCATCTGGCGGCGATCCCCGGCGGCGACGCGGAGCGCAATCCTCGCTTGTCGAAGGCCGTCAATCTCGATGCCACGCTCAACCTCGTCGATGCGTTGACGCGTCGCGCGGGGACGGTGCGGTTCGTGTACGCCAGCACGATCGCCGTATTCGGCGCTCCGCTGCCCCGCCACATCGACGATGAGACCACTCCGGTGCCGGCCATGACCTATGGCGCCCACAAGCTCATGGTCGAAATCGCGTTGGCCAATGCCACGCGATTGGGTCATATCGACGCGGTGGCGCTGCGCCTGCCGGGCATCGTCGCGCGTCCGGCCGGAGACACGTCCATGCGGTCGGCGTTCATGAGCGAATTGTTTCACGCCTGCGCGGCGCACCGCTCATTCGTCGTTCCCGTGAGTCCAGAAGCCACCGTTTGGCTGATGTCTGCCTCATGTGTGGCCGATAACCTGATCCAGGCAGCCCGCATTGTCCGAGGCGCGGGATCCACGGCTCGTGCGCTCACGTTGCCCGCGCTGCGGACGACCATGCTTGAACTCGTCGGGGCGCTCGCCGAACGGACTGGCGGTGACCCGGGCAGCGTCACTTTCGAACCTGACGAAGCGCTCGAGGCGCAATTCGGGCGCCTCCCGACGCTTGCAACTCCCGCTGCGGACGCGCTCGGGTTTCGACATGACGGCGATCTCGCGACGCTTTGTACTCGGGTCCTCGCCGGCGCACGAGACGCTGCACGAGAGGGTGCATCGTCATGACGGCCTCCAGGCTCGATCGCTATTTCGGTCTCGCCGGCAAAGTGGTCCTGATCACGGGCGCGACGGGAGGCATCGGTCGGGCGATGGTGGATGCGTTTGCGGCGGCCGGGGCCTCGGTGGCGATGAGCAGCGACGATGAGGCCGCCTGTACGGCGCTTTGCGGCGAGCTGACGGCGCGCGGGGACATTGTTTGCGCCATCCCTTGTGATCTGCGCAGCCCGGGCTCGGCCGCCAATCTCGTGCTCGAAACCGGGCGCAGGCTCGGTCGCATCGATGTTCTCGTGGCGAACGCGGGCATTGCGGGCCGGCCCGGATCGATGTCGGACGCGAGCGATGCCGATTGGGACGCGGTCTTCGAACTCAATTTGCGCTCCTCGGCGCGCTTGGCCTCGCTGGCCGCCGCGCACATGTCCGCGAATCGCAACGGCTGCATCGTGCTCACTGCCAGCATCGCGGGTCTGCGCGGCAACAAGAACCTCGGGCTTTACGGAATGAGCAAGGCGGCGTTGATGCAGCTCGCACGCAACCTTGCGGTCGAATGGGGACCCTTCAACGTTCGCGCCAACGCGTTGGCCCCCGGCTTGATCGCCACGAGTTGGGCGGCCGCCATCGTCGGCGATGCGAATGCGCGGGAGCGGCGGCTTGGTCTCACGCCCCTGCGGCGCATCGGCGAGCCGTGGGAGGTAGCGGCTGCGGCGCTGTTCCTGGCGTCCCCCGGCGCCGCGTTCATCACCGGGCAAACTCTCGTCGTGGATGGCGGCACCGTTATTTCCGATGGCAATTAGGGAATCTATGAAATGAAGCTCGCCACCTTGAAGACACGAGGGCGAGACGGCCGCTTAGGCCTGGTCCATCGCAATCTGAGCTGCGCCGTGTGGGCAGACGATCCGTACTCGACCTTGCAGAATGCGCTCGATCACTGGGATGACGCGCAGGGACTGCTGCGCACAAAATATGATCTGTTGCTCGCAGGACGGGCGGACGGAGCCTTCGCCTTCGATCCGAATATGGCGGCGGCGCCGCTGCCGCGCAGTTATCAGTGGCTCGACGGGTCGGCCTTTCACTCACACGGCGAGCTCATGTCTCGGGTGTTCAAAATCGAACCTCCGAACAGCGATCGGCCCTTGATGTATCAAGGCCTGTCGCATGAATTTCTGGGGGCGAGGGACGACGTGGTCTTGCCATCCGAGGCGGATGGGATCGATTTCGAGGGTGAATTCGGCATCATCACGGATGCGGTGCCCATGGGTGTCGATGCCCGTCAGGCGGAAACTCACGTGAAGCTGATCGTTCAAATCAACGACTGGTCGTTGCGCACCATCGGACCGATCGAGATGAGAACCGGCTTCGGCTGGGTGCAGGCCAAACCGGCTTGCAGCGTTGCTCCGATCGCCGTCACTCCCGATGAGTTGGGACCCGCCTGGCAAAACGGCCGGGTCGCCTTACCGCTGCACGTTTGGTGGAACGGTCAACACTTCGGCGCGGCCAACGGATTGGCGATGGGGTTCAGTTTTTTCGAGCTCGTAGCGCACGCGGCGCGCACGCGCGCGCTCTGTGCCGGCACCATCATCGGTTCAGGGACGGTGTCGAATGAGAACTACCGGGAGATCGGCTCCAGCTGTATCGCTGAGCGTCGAGCCATCGAATTGATGGACCTCGGCGAGTCCAAGACGGCATACATGCGATTTGGCGATACGGTTAGAATGGCCGCGACCGTCGCGTCGGGCGAGGCGCCATTCGGCGTGATCGATCAGCGCGTCGTGGAATACAGGCCATGACAGGAGATAAGACGTCGTATGGATCCCATAACCCTGGCGCAAACAATTAGGATCATCGAGATTGCCCCGAGGCTCTTCCCGTGAATGTGGCGGACGCTATCAATGCACGCCGAAGCTGCCGCGCATTCACGAGCCAACCCGTACCTGTCGAAACGATTCGAAGCATATTGAGTGTCGCGCGGCAGGCTCCTTCCGGGGGCAACCTTCAACCGTGGCACGTACACGTGGTCGGAGGCGAACGGTTGCGCGAATTCAAGGCTCTGATCGCCGGCAAATTGGCGAACCAGCCAGAGGGGGAGGGCAGTGAGTACCACATATATCCCCCGAACCTGCAGGAGCCGTACCGTTCGCGCCGCTTCAAATGCGGCGAGGACCTATACGCGACCATCGGCATTGCGCGGAACAATCGGCCGGCGCGGTTGGCACAGTTTGCGAGAAATTACCAATTTTTCGGCGCTCCGCTGGCGTTGTTCTTCTCCATCGACCGAGCGATGGGAACCGATCAGTGGGCCGACGTCGGCATGTTCATGCAAAATATCATGCTGCTCGTGTACGAGCATGGCCTGCGATGCTGCCCTCAAGAGGCCTGGGCCGTTTGGCACAAGACGGTCGGCGAGTTCTTGTCGTTACCTCCCGAGCGGATGTTGTTCTGCGGGATGGCGATCGGCCACGGCGATGAGTCCGCACCCATCAATCAATTACGCACCGAGCGCGCCCCGCTGGAAGAGTTCGCGACTTTTGTCGGGATATGAGCCGGGTGCACCCCGGCGGCCCGCTGTCCGAGGTGAATGCCGGTTTCTTGCGCTGTCGAGGTCACACCCGTGAAAACCGCGCCTTCGAGAAAGTTAAGAATGGTTGTGCGGACTCCCGTGGAGGCCGAATGCCTTTGCGGTGACGTACGCATGGAAATAGACTTTCCGGCCCGATGGGCTTGGCACGATCATTCCGTTGCCAGCCGCCGCGCACATGGTGCTGCGTACGCGACTTATGTGGGCAGTTGGCGGAGCCGCTTTCGGGTAACGGAGGGTATGAGGAAAATCACGCGCTTCGAAGATTCCGACGCGGGAACGGCGCGGAGCTTTTGCTCGCGATGCGGCACTCCGCTCTATTACGAGCGTGCTCGTTCGCCGCACATGGTGAACATTCCGCGGGCACTCTTCAGAACGCGCACGGGCCGCGAGGCTCGCTACCATATCGCCATCGAGGAAACGCCGGAGTGGGCCTATTTGGGCGAGCGCTTGGTGCCGTTGAAGGGATTTCCCGGCGTGGTGTGGGACAGATCCAAAAGAAAGAAGCCGCCCATGTACGGCGGATTGATTTGACCGCACCAATCGCCAACGAGGGATTTTAACAATGGCTTATTTGCGCAACGCCTGGTACGTGGCCGCAATGCACGACGAATTGCCGGCGGGCAAACTCCTCGCGCGAACGTACCTCGATGAACCGATCGTCCTATTTCGCACCTCAAACGGACAGCCGCGCGCGCTCGCCGACCGCTGCCCGCATCGCTTTGCTCCTCTGTCCCAAGGAATATTGTGCGATGGCGGAAACGCCATTCAATGCGGCTATCACGGATTGAAATTCGACGGCGACGGCACCTGCGTGCACAGCCCTCAAGGCCCGGCGCCGAAGGCTGCCACCGTCAAGCGCTTCGTTGTGCGCGAACGTGACGGGCTGATTTGGCTTTGGGCCGGCGCTGCAGCGGACGCGGACGACAGCCTGATCCCCGATTTTAGCCGTGTTACCCGTGCTCCCCCGGAGGCCACGGTCCGTGGATATCTGTCGACCGGGTGCGGCTATGAACTGTTCGTCGATAATATTCTCGACCTGACGCACGCCGATTTCGTGCACAGAGGTTCGCTCGGCAGCGGTGCTTTGTCGCGTTCCAGGCCGCAGGTTGCCGACCCCTCCGCGCGCAGCGTCAGGATTGCATGGCATTCCAGCGGCGATGCGGCACCTCCCGCATTCGACGTGCACTTGCGCGAGCGGAACAAGCCCACCGACCAATGGACGGAGGTCACCTGGATGGCGCCGTCGCTCATGTTGCTTCGCGTCGGAGCGACGCTGCAGGGAGAACCGCAAGAATCGGGCGCCGACTCGCTGAGCCTGCATCTCGGCACCCCGGAGAGCGCCGATAGAACGCATTACTGGTACTGGACGACACGAACCTTTGCGAGGACGGCCGCCGATAATGCGATGATCAAGCCGCTCATCGAACATGCTTTCATGCACGAGGACAAGCCGATGCTGGAGGCACAACAGCTACGCATCGGCACGGCGGATTTCTGGAACCTTAATCCCGTGCTATTGCCGGGGGACGCGGGCGCCGTGCGAGTGCGCCGAAAGCTGCAATCACTGATAGAGTCCGAGACGTCGGCCGCGAATCGCGCCTGACGCGAACTTAGCGAGTCCCGGCGGCCTCCGCCAGTGACGGGTCTTCAAAGGGAGTGGGATCGATCACATAAGGGCCCGCGATCAGAATTTCATCTGGGTGTTCCTGCGGGTGGATGGCGAGTCTGCGCGTAGTTTCATCGACGTCGATGAGGATCGGGGTGCCGTGGGTCACGGCGGCTTTGAAATGCAACCGGTAGGGCAGGGCGCTCATATCGAGCCATGCGTCGGTGAGGGGCATCATGACGGGATCGGGTTTCGGGGGCGCGTACCGGCCATCGATCAAGTGCTGGAAATTGAGCAGTTTCACATGCTTGGTTTTGGGATCCACGGCATTGGCGTCGTAGACGATCCGCAGTTGGTCCACCTGGCCGACGGTTCTTTCGCCCGCCTTGTCGAGATCGGTCGTGACTTGATCGAGCGTCACGGTCATCGCCAAGGCGACCGGATGGATTGCGGCATCTCGGGCTTGGACGAACGAGCCCCCGAGGGCCGCTAACGCTAGCATGATCCCGAGGGACGCCGTTCCCCGTGTGCCTTGGAGTTCTGGCATGCGGCGCTAGCCCACCCCGGCCGAGCTCATGCGGGCGAAATGCGCCATTCCCGGATGCGGCACGAATCGCACGCGGCAGTCGATTACCGCCGGCAGGCCGGACGCGAGGGCGCGTTGCAACGCGGGTTTGAGGTCTTCGCTGCGTTCGACGGTTTCGCCATGCCCGCCAAATCCTCTGGCGATCGCGGCGTAGTCGGTTCCCGCAAGCCCGGTGCCATAGTCCGCGCCGGCTCCAAACTCGAAGCCCGCTTTCTCGAAGCCGAATTTAATGACGCCCCAGCACGCGTTGTTGTGGATGATGGTGATGACGGGAAGGCCCAGGCGCTTCGCGGTATCGAGTTCTTGCAGCGTGAATCCAAACGCACCATCGCCGGTGATGTTGAACACCGGCCGCGCGGGATGGAGGAGTTTCAACGCGATCGCCCACGGCAACCCAAAGCCCAGCTGGCTCATGCCGGGCTCGTTGAACCGCGTTCTCGGCGCCGGCACGGGCGTGAAGTCGTTGCTCCAGAAGGTGGTATGTCCGCCGTCGAAGGCGATCAGGGCGTCGGCGGGCAGCGATGCGCCGATCGCGTGCGCGAGCGCGGCCGGATGCATCACGGCGTCTCGCGCCTCCGCCAGCTTGGCGAGCGTACCTCGGTAGCTGCGGTACGTGACGCCAAGTTCCTGCACCCAGTCGCGGCGCGGGGCCGTCGGCTGGCGCGCGCTAACCTCGGCATTGATCGCCTCCAGAGCGCACTTCGCGTCTGCACAAATGCCGACGGTCACGGGCATGCATTTGCCGATGGCGTGGGCATCGATGTCGATGTGCACGAGGCGCGCATCGGCGTTCAACAAGGTGCCGTCTCCGCGCAACCAGGATGAAAATCGGCAGCCCACCGCAAGGACCACGTCGGCTTCCAGGCATGCCCGAAGAAACGCATCGCCGCCGCACACCCAGCCGAGGCCAATGAAGCGCGGATCGTTCGATGCAATGGTGCCATTGCCCATTTGCGTCGCCGCTGCCGCCGCATTCAGCGAGGCGGCGAGCACGCGAAAATTCTCCGTGGCGCCCGCTGCCGTGACGCCTCCGCCCGCTAGGAGCAGCGGTCGTTTGGCGCCGAGAAGCAGGTCCGCCGCCGCCTTGACTTGCGACGCCGTCGGTCCCGGCCCGGAGGTTGGACGATAAGCGGCAGGTTCGGCGCCGAAGGCGCGCTCCTCGTAGTCAAAGGTACCGCGCATGATGTCTTGCGGCACATCCAGATGCACCGGGCCGGGTCGGCCGGTGAACGTCTCATTCAAGGCGCGGTGAACCAACTCCGGTATGCGGCGCCCATCGTGTACGGCGGCGTTCCATTTGGTAATGGGCCGAAAAACCGACTCGGTGTCCATTTCCGCGAACATGCCGCGGGTCGGGTAGCTGGCGGCGTGCTGGTTATTGGAGGTGACGACGAACATCGGCAGATTATTGGCGTTTGCGATTGCGATACCGGGCACCAAGTTGCCCCCGCCGCTGCCGCATTCGCCGACCACCACGCCGAGTTGGCCGGTAGCCGCATTGACGCAGCTCGCCATCATTGCGGCGTTTCCTTCATGGCGCGCGCCGATATAGCGAATGGTCGGGTGTCGGGACACGGCGTGCAGAAATGCACTGAGCTTTCCGCCGACCACGCCGAAAACAAACGGGATGCGCTCGGCGCCCATCGCGCGCAGCAAAGCATCTCCGCCGGTGAGCTTTATCATGGCGTCAGTGCAGCCCTTTAATTGATCTCGAATATCTGTTTCGGCGTGAGATGCAGGCACTCCGGAGGCCCCTGTTCCGGAATCAAGTACATCTCGGTGTTGTGCACGAACATCCGCTCGTTGAGAATGCCGGGGTGACAGACGATCGCCATGTGCGCGGCGATCCGCATGCTTTCATCGTGACGAATCAAGGGACGCTCCACCATGTCGTAGCCCATGCCATGGACGCTGAGCCTACGCTCCTCCGGCAAGTTATTCTTTCGCAAATAACCGTTGTGCTGCGCGTAGATCTCGGCCGCGGCAGCCCCCGGTTTGAGAAGGGTCAGGGCATAGCGCTGCGCTTCGAGCACGGCGGCATGGGCCGCCTTCAATTCGTCCGGTACGCGGCCCAGCACGAACATGCGCGAGAGCTCGGTGTAATACCCTCCGGCGCCATTGTTCTCCACCAGCAGGGAGTACACATCGCCGCGCTCCAGCGTCCGTCCCTGCATCGATCGGGGCCGGAATGTCGCGGCTTGCCCCGGCGGCGCCGAAGAACATAAGAAGATTCCTTGCTCGCTTCCCAACTGTTGACCCACATGCTGAGCGTAGGCGGCGATCTCGAAATCCTTGAGCCCGGGCCGCACGAATTCGCGCACCCGCGCCATCACTTCATCCTGCATGGCCGCGACCTGGCGAATCAGCGACCGCTCTTCCTCGCTTTTGATTGCTTTGATTTGATCGACGAGGTCGGTTGAATCGATGAGGTCGACTTCGGCTCTACGAAGCATTGCGGTCAAATGCGCGCCGAAACTGTGGTACATCGCGGCCGGCGCGACCAGCCCCACGCGGCGGGCGCCCAGCTTTTCAAGCTCGGCCGCGGCAATCTCGGCATCGTAGTGTCCGGAGTATCCCACTGAAGGGTAGCTCGGCGTCGTCAACCGGCGCGCAATGCCGGTTCGCTCGGCTTCCGCAGCGTCTGCAACCCGGATGCCGCCAAACGGGCCCTGCTCGATGAAGGACATGCCGCCCTCCGTGGGAAAGA
This sequence comes from Steroidobacteraceae bacterium, assembly GCA_035569355.1. Classification (GTDB taxonomy): domain Bacteria; phylum Pseudomonadota; class Gammaproteobacteria; order Steroidobacterales; family Steroidobacteraceae; genus Bog-1198. Next base: position 366 of record DATMNF010000139.1, on the reverse strand, counting down.
CCACGCTGCTGGGGTAGCCATTGGTGGCAGGTTGGTTGCTGAACCAGCGGATGTAGCCGCCGACCCAGTCGCTGGAATTCTGGACCACCAAGGCGTCGATATCTTGCGCTTTCATGGCGCCCCGCACTGCCCGCCATCGCCGCTGGAGCTCCGCGGGGGAGACGGCGTTGACCGCCCGTTCCTGCTTGTTTTGCATGGCTGCCTTAAGGATACCTCAGTGGGGCACGACGTTACGCATGGCATCGACGCTGCCCGCGAGAAACTGCCGCAGGTTGTCGCGCACGATGTCGTACGCTTGGTCCAGATAGATGTCGCTCATGCCGCCGATCAGCGGAGTAATCATGACGTTCTCGGTGCGCCACAGTG
>DATMNF010000138.1:0-17490 GCA_035569355.1 Steroidobacteraceae bacterium | reverse complement strand
CTTTTCCCGGAAACGCCACGAAACGGTCGGCCATCAGACTGGCCGCGGCGTCATCGGCCGCGAGCTGCGTTTGAAGGAACTCGACCGCTTGCGAGCGCGTCCATTCCTTTTCATGCAAGCCCGTGTCGACGACCAGCGCGGCCGCACATCTTAACTGGGCCAGGAGCGCGCCTCGCTTCGCTTCATCGTCGCGGTAGAGACCCAGCTCCTCGCCGAGCGACGCCGCATAGAGAGCCCACCCATCGACAAACGCCGGGTCGCCGCCGAATCGCCGAAACCTGGGTAAATCATGGCTCTCCTGCTGAAGCGCGGATTGATAGTGGCGCCCCGGCAGTGCTTCCTGCAGAAACGCCGCGGCCTGCAGGTTCCCGGGACGCGGCGCGCTCGATGCGGTATTGACATACAGGATGGCGGGCGTCCCCCGCTCGGGGGCGGCAGGTTGGTAGGCGAGCGGAGGCGCGGCCTCGTTCACGAGGCCGAACGAACGAATCTCGAAGTCTGAGCCAGGGACGGCGGAGAATAGCGCCGGCATGGCCGCAAGGGTCTGCGCCTTCAGTTCTTGGTACGCATTCAAGAGATCAACCGCCCCCGCGGGCGGCGTGCCCGCCGTCAAAGGCGTCAGGCGCGCCCGGATGCGTTCGACTTCGGCCATGCCGATCCCGTGGATCTCGTTCGGCGTGAGCCCCGAGCCGGTCGCTCGCTTGACCGAGGCTGCGTACCAAGCGCGTCCGAGCGGCAGCGCGGACAACGCGACGCCGACCCTCGCCCGCGGCAAATATTCGCGTTCGATGAAATCGTGCAACTCCCGATAGGCAGGCAATAGCTCGACCTTCACGGCACTCGTGAGGCTGGCCGAAAGACGCGTCCGTTCGGGCTCTTTGATGGACTGCGGCATACTTCGCAGCGGCGCGTAGAACACATTTGCGGAACCATCCTCGCCGAGACTCTGCAGCAGCGGCAGCATCCGCTGCATCAACACCCGCGGCGACGTGTAGCCGCGCCGCATTCCCTCTCTCATGTTCGCGATCGCCTGCCTGGTCCACCCGACATAGTCGTCGATCTGATGCTGCCAGTTCTCATAGTCTTTGGCTGTCTGCAGCGGGTGCTCCGCCAAGTCGCCGGCCGTGCGCGCCAATTGTTGCGGCATGCCCTCGAAGGGATTGACCGGCAGGAGCTCGGCGGGATAGGTCAGACCTTCGATGTCCGACTCGAGCCTCCGCCTGAAAATATCATAGTTCAACCTCGCATCCGCATCCAGGCGGTCGCGCGGAACTGCGAGAACCTCGGCGAGAAAGCGCCGGTCGACCGCCAGACTATCCGCCAAGAATTGCGGTGACAACGAATCGCCGGGCGGCACGCGCTCATCCCAATATCGCTCGACGATCCCGCTCAGGGTCTCATGGGGAGCCTCCAAACTCGCAACTTCGGAGGGGGCAGGCGAAGGCGGCGCACTGCAAGCCGCGAGCCCGAAGAACACGAGTGCGAACGCAGCCCCGGAAGAAAATCGGTTCATGAATCGATTATAAGCCGGCAGGTAGGTTCATAATTCGAACCTTAACCCCATCGGGAGGCAGCCCTTATGTTGGTCGGTGCAAGTCCGAGGCGCGTCGCGATTGTCGGCGGCGTGCGCATACCGTTTGTGCGCGGTAACGGCGCCTACGCTCAGGTGGGGAATCAAGACATGCTGACCGCCGCCCTGCGCGGCGTGGTGGAACTCTACGGGCTGCAAGGTCAGCGGCTCGACGATGTTGCTGCCGGCGCGGTGATGAAGCATTCGAGTCAATGGAATTTGACGCGCGAGTCCGTGATTGGGTCGGGCCTTGCCGCGGAAACCCCGGGGGTCGATCTGCAACGCGCCTGCGGCACCAGCCTCGAAGCGGCGATTTCGCTCGGCAACAAGATCGCCCTCGGTCAGATTGACTGTGCGATCGCGGCGGGCGTCGATACCGTGAGCGATCCGCCCGTGGTCTTCCCGAAGAGTTTTCAGAAGCGCTTGCTGCGCAGTTACCGCGGCAGGACCTTGAGCGAGCGAGCGGCGCCCTGGTTCGGTCTGCGCCCGAAGGACCTTCGGCCGGTGCTGCCCGGCATTGCGGAGCCCCGCACGGGCTTGTCGATGGGCGAGAGCACGGAGCTGATGGTCAAGAGCTGGGGCATCACCCGCGCCGAGCAGGACCAACTGGCGCTGGAAAGTCATCAGAAGGCCGCCGCTGCCTACGCTTCGGGATTTTACAAGGGGTTGGTTCGCGACTACCTCGGCGTAACTCAAGACAACAACATCCGCAGCGACACGAGTCTCGAGAAACTTGCCAAACTCAGACCGGTATTCGATACCTCGGGAGCGGGAACTTTGACGGCGGGCAATTCGACGCCGATGACGGATGGTGCCTCGGCCGTGCTGCTGGCGTCCGAAGCTTGGGCTCGCGAGCGCAACTTGCCGGTGCTGGCATACCTGAGCTACGGCAAAGCGGCGGCCGTGGACTACATCGACAAGAAAGAGGGTTTGCTCATGGCGCCCGCCTACGCGGTGCCGCGAATGCTGAATGACGCGCACCTCGGGCTGCAGGACTTTGACTTTTATGAGATTCACGAAGCGTTCGCCGGACAAGTCCTGTGCACGCTCAAGGCTTGGGCCGATCCGGTTTTCTGCCGCGACAAGCTCAGATTGCCGGGCCCGCTAGGCAGCATCGATCGGTCCAAGCTCAACGTGAAGGGCGGCAGCCTTGCCATAGGTCACCCTTTTGCCGCGACGGGCACTCGCATCGTTGCCACGCTCGCCAAGATTCTCGACGAGTACCAGGCCAAGCGCGGGCTGATCTCGATCTGCACCGCCGGCGGGATGGGTGTCACCGCCATCCTCGAGCGTTGACGACATCACTGAACGCGCTATCCTTTGGAGCCCACGTCGGGACCCATGCATCGATACCTAGGCTGTTTCATGAAACTCAAAGATCCTCTGCTGCTGCGCGAGTTGTGCTTCATCAACGGCGGCTGGTCGGCTGCGGAAAACGGTGCCTCCGTGGCGGTCAACAATCCCGCCACGGGCGAAAAACTGGGATCCATACCGACCATGGGTGGTGTCGAATGCCGTCGTGCCATTTCTGCCGCAGCCGCTGCCTTGCCGGCATGGTCGGCCCGCACGGCGAAGGATCGGGCCACGGTGTTGCGGCGCTGGTTCGAGCTTCTGCAAGCGCATCAAGATGACCTCGCCACGCTCATGACCGCCGAACAGGGGAAGCCCCTGGCGGAGTCGAAAGGCGAAATCGTCTATGCCGCTTCGTTCATCGAATGGTTCGCCGAAGAAGCCAAACGCCTGTACGGCGATGTCATTCCCGGACATCAAGTCGACAAGCGTATTCTCGTGCTCCGGCAACCCGTGGGCGTGGTCGCGGCCATCACACCCTGGAACTTTCCCGCCGCGATGGTTACTCGCAAGGCCGCACCCGCGCTGGCGGCCGGCTGCACCATGGTTTGCAAGCCGGCAAGCCAGACCCCGTATTCGGCGCTGGCTTTGGCGGAACTCAGCCATCGGGCCGGCATCCCGGACGGCGTGTTCAATGTCATCACCGGGTCTGCGACTGCGATCGGCGGCGAGATGACGACGAATCCCACGGTGCGCAAATTGACTTTCACCGGATCGACCGAAGTCGGCAAGAAATTGATGGCCCAGTGTGCGGGCACGGTAAAGAAGATATCGCTGGAACTCGGAGGCAATGCGCCATTCATCGTGTTTGACGATGCCGATCTGGATGCGGCCGTACAGGGAGCCATCGCCAGCAAGTATCGAAACACGGGTCAAACCTGTGTTTGCGCCAACCGTCTCTTGGTGCAGGCGGGCGTATACGACGAGTTCGCGAGAAGACTCACGGCAGCCGTTGAGAAGCTGCGCGTGGGCGACGGATTGGCCGGCGCCACCGATCAGGGACCTCTCATCGACGCCAAGGCGGTCGCCAAGATCGAAGAACACATAGCGGATGCTGTGGCAAAGGGCGCATCGGTCAAGTTGGGCGGGAAACGGCACGCGCTGGGAGGCACGTTCTTCGAACCCACCATCCTCACGCAGGTGACCTCCAAGATGTTGGTCGCCCGCGAAGAGACATTCGGCCCGGTGGCGCCGCTGTTCAAATTTCAAACCGAAGCCGAGGCCATCGCCATGGCGAACGACACCGAATTCGGCTTGGCCGCGTATCTATATACCCGCGATCTTGCGCGAAGTTGGCGGGTCACCGAAGCCATCGAGTACGGAATCGTGGGGTTGAACACGGGTATTATTTCCACCGAAGTGGCGCCTTTCGGCGGGGTCAAGGAGTCGGGAACCGGCCGCGAGGGCTCGAAGTACGGAATACTCGACTACACCGAGTTGAAGTACGTGTGCGTCGGTGGAGTGAGCTGAGAGGCCCGTGCTCGGCCGGTTCCTGGAGTTCTCGCTCGCAACGCCGGATATTCAGGCATCGCTGGAGTTCTACACCCGGCTCGGGTTCTCTCAGGCGGCTGTCGGCGAGGCCTGGGTTCACCCCTATGCGGTCGTGACGGACGGCAGGATTTGTCTGGGCCTGCATCAGGAGGCAATCCCGGCGCCATCGATCACCTTCGTCAAGCCCGGCTTGCTCAAATACTTGAACACCCTCGAAGAGCTGGGGCTGGAGTTCGAGTTCCGCCGTCTCGGCAATGACGTGTTCAACGAAGTCGGCTGGTTCGACCCCTCCGGGCAGCTCGTGAGGCTCATCGAGGCGCGTACGTTTTCGCCCAGCAAACGGCTCGGGCTGGACATCTCGCAGTGCGGCTATTTCATGGAAATTGCGCTGCCGGCACCGAGCGCTGAGGCGTCGAAGGCATATTGGGAACGATTCGGCTTCGTCGGGATCGACGAGTGGGATGATCGGCTGCCCCACGTGTCGTGCACCAGCGACTACATCGATTTGGGACTGTACGACCCCGCGCACCTGCGCCGCTCCACGCTGCGATTCGAAGTCGACGATGTCGGCGGAACCTTGGCCCGCCTGGCCGAAATCGGCATATCGCCGGCCGGCGAAATACCGCCGCCGCTGCGGCACGTGCCCGCGGCGGTATTGCTCGCGCCCGAGGGAACGCCGATTCTGCTGGCCGAGGCCCCCGACCCTTGAGAGCCTGTCTGAGTATTCCGCGTGGCCAATCAGGTCAGGTTGGCGACGATTTGAAACTTGATCGTCATGGCATCCTTGACTTGCAGCGCTCCCAGCATGAGGCTGTATGGAGTGAGCCCGAGCGCCGATTGGCGCAACTCCAGCGACCCCGTCGCCGACAATTGGCGCGGATCGCTCTTGAGCACGAAGGGCATATCGATTTTCGACTCGTGTCCGGCAACGCTGACGGCTACGGTCGCGGTCAGCGCGCCCCCGCCGGATTCGTCCGCGGCGCCCGCAATGCCGATGCTATTGACGGTAATCAGCGGAAATTCGTCGGCATCGAGTACCGCCGGGCTCAGCAAATTGCGTAGCGTTCCCGTCTTGGCGTCGTCCGGGACGTCGCCGGCGAAATCCGGCCCCTCATCGCGGCGCGCCTGGGCGTCATCAACCACGAAAGCGGCGGCCGGCACATTCAGCGAAAACATCGATGACCCGGCGAGGTCCTGGACGACGCTGCCCTGGATCTTGCGATTGACCAAGACGTGGTTGTGCCCGAATCGAGCCAAAGGACCTGCGCGGTACACCAGGATTCGCAGTTCGGATAGGTTTTCATCGACTCGATAGACCTTGCCCGGCAACGGGGAGGGAGCGGATTCGGCGGGGGCTTGCAGCGGGCCGTGACGCACCCGCGGCGCGCCGCACGCCGCCAACAGCAGCGCAAGAGCCACGAAGGGGAAGCTTTTGAACATCAGCCGGGACCCGCTGTCTTGCTAAACTAGGTCGAGTTCAAGTTTGCGCGCGGAGTCGCCAGCATGCCAAGTCGAAGTTCATCTAGTCGCTACGGCGCGGTCGCGCAGGCATTCCATTGGGTCATCGCCGCGCTGATAGTGACCCAGTTCGTGCTTGCGAATCTGGCCGACGATCTGCCGATCGGGGCGCACAAGCTGGCGCTGCTTGCCCGGCACAAGAGTTTCGGGATGACGGTGCTGATGCTGGCCGTATTGCGCCTTCTCTGGCGGCTGAAGAATCGGCCGCCCGAGTTGCCTTCCGGAATGACCCCGTTGGAGCGGCTGCTCGCACGGGCGACTCATGCCGCGTTCTACGTGCTGCTGTTTGCGATGCCGCTGACCGGATGGCTGATGTCGTCGGCGAAGAATTATTCGGTGAGTTGGTTCGGACTGTTCACGTGGCCGAATCTCGTGGGCAAGAACGAGGCTCTCTTCGAGGCCTTGCGCTCGACGCATCACATCTTGAGCGACGTCCTGTTCGTGATCGCGGTATTGCACATTCTCGCCGCGCTGAAACATCATTTCTGGAATAAGGATGACGTGCTGCTGCGCATGCTTCCCCTTGCGAGATTCGAAAAGCCCAAATTGGAGAAAAGACCATGATGGATCGCCTCGCGGCATCTACCGCATCGCTTGCCTTCGCATTCCTATCCGCCGCGGTCTCGGCCGGCGCCGCCGCGGCCGGCTACTCCGCCGATCCACAGCAAAGCCGCCTGGAATTCGTCGGCATGCAGGCCGGCGCAGAGTTCAAGGGTACGTTCCGCAAGTTCACCGCCGCGGTCGAATTCGCGCCGGACGCTCTTGCCAGCTCGCACTTCGACGTGCAGATCGATTTGAATTCGGTGGACACGATGGACAAGGATCGCGACACCACGATACGCGGTCCCGACATATTCGACGTGGCGCATTGGCCCACCGCACATTACGTCACCCGCAGTTTCACCAAGACCGCGACGGGTTATGCGGCGGTCGGGTCCTTGACGCTGCGGGGCGTGACGAAAGACGTGCCGATCGACTTCAAGTTCACCGAAGGGCCCGCAGGCGCGAAGCTCGACGGGAGCGCGAAGCTCAAGCGTCTTGATTTTGGGGCCGGGCAAGGAGACTGGAAGGCCACCGATCAGGTGGCGGACCTCGTGAAAATAAACTTCTCGCTGGTGCTCAAGCCCAAGACCTAGCAGCCCAGGAGGATCCTAACGGACCGGCAACTCGCGCGAATGCTGCACCGTGCGCAATGCGAAGCTGGAGTGCACCCGCGCGACATTCGGCAAGCGCGTGAGGTGCTGACTGTGCAGCCGCTCGAAATCGGCGGTGTCGGCCAGCACGACTCGCAACAGGTAGTCGTACTCGCCGGACATGAGGTAACACTCCATCACCTCGGGCACCTTGCGTGCCGCGTCCTCGAATGCCCGCAGGTGGGCCTGTTCCTGCCGTTCCAAGGTGATGTTGACGAACACATTCACGGGACAGCCTGCCTTCTGCTGATTGATCAAGGCGGTATAGCCCTCGATGAAGCCGGATTCTTCCAGGGCGCGCACTCTTCTGAGGCAAGCTGATTCGGACAGGTTGACGACTTCGGCCAACTGGCTGTTGGTGATGCGGCCGTCCAGCTGCAAGGCACGGACGATGCTGCGATCGTAGCGATCGAGTTTCATTCCAGGAACCTCCGGATAGTATCGGCAGTTTCTTGCCCTGAACGACGGATTGGCCGCATATTCTGCCATCAACAGGCAATTCCGGAGCCGGTTTTGCAATCTTCCGGCGATGGGCTCCCGTAACCTAGCGGGATCTCAACGGCCGGGAGCGATGCTCATGAAAATTGGAGTCCCCAAAGAGATCAAAATTCACGAGTATCGAGTGGGCCTGGTCCCCGCGGGCGTTCGCGAGCTCGCCGATTCCGGACACCAGGTGCTCGTCCAGAGCGGCGCCGGGGCAGGCATCGGCTTCGAGGATTCGCACTATCAAGCCGCCGGCGCGAGCATCGCGCAGCGTGCCCAAGACATCTTCGCGGCGGCCGATCTCGTGGTAAAGGTCAAGGAACCGCAGATTGCGGAATGCAAGCAGCTGCGCAGTGGGCAGACCTTGTTTACGTATCTGCACCTTGCTGCCGACCCCGAACAAGCGCAGGCACTGCTTGCCTCGGGAGCCACGGCGATTGCGTACGAGACCGTTACCGCCCCGGACGGCTCCCTGCCGTTGCTGACGCCGATGAGCGAAGTCGCCGGACGCATGTCGGTGCAAGTGGGCGCCAACAGCCTGCAGAAAGCGAATGGCGGCTTCGGCGTTTTGCTGGGCGGCGTGCCCGGGGTGGCTCCCGCAAAAGTCGTGGTGCTGGGCGGCGGGGTTTCCGGCACGCACGCAGCGGAAATGGCCGTGGGCATGCGGGCCGACGTTACCGTGGTCGACCGATCGGTCAGAAGATTGCGCGAACTGTCATCCATCTTCGGCAATCAACTGAAAACCGTGTACTCGACGGCTCACGCGATCGAAGAGCTCGTGCGCGACGCCGACCTCGTCATCGGCGCAGTGCTCATTGCCGGCGCCGCGGCGCCCAAGCTCGTGACCCGCGCCATGGTCAAAACCATGAAACCCGGCGCGGTGTTGGTGGATATCGCCATCGACCAGGGCGGTTGTTTCGAAACAAGCCGGCCCACCACGCATGCCGAACCAACCTATGTTCTCGATGGCGTCATTCACTATTGCGTCACCAACATGCCCGGGGCCGTACCGCGTACCTCGACGTTCGCACTCACGAATGCCACGTTGCCGTATGTCAGGGCGCTCGCGGATCTCGGTTGGCGGCAGGCGATCGCCAACGACCCAGGGTTAGCCCGCGGCCTCAACGTGCATGCCGGTCAGTTGACCCACGAGGCGGTGGCGAGCGCGCTCGGTCTCGATTACCGGGCATTTCGCGCCGCCTGAATCGCGTCGCGCCGCCTGAATCGCGGCTTCGAAAACTGACTGCGACCGCGGCGGCGGCCTTGCGGGCCCGAGTTGCTACTGTACGATCGATCAATTACTCTTCCGTACGGTTCAGCCGATGAGCCTAGCCTTCAAGGGTCTGCCGATGGCGCGCAATCCACGCTTTGATGTTTTGTTCGAGCCGGTGCGCATCGGACCCGTCACTGCGCCGAACCGCTTTTATCAAGTCCCGCACGCGAGCGGCATGACCAATGCGCTGCCCCAGGTGCGCGCTCGCTTCCGCGAGACGAAGGCTGAGGGCGGCTGGGGCGTGGTTTGCACCGGCGCGGTATCCATCCATCCGAGCTCGGACGATTCCCCGCTGCCGTTTGCCATCCTGTGGGACGACAAGGACATCCGTTCGCACGCCTTGATGACGGACGCGGTGCATCGGCACGGAGCGTTGGCCGGAGTCGAGCTGTGGCATGGCGGGGCGTGCACGATGAACCGCACCAGTCGAATTGCGCCGCTCTCGCCGTCGGGCATGCCGTGGCTGTCGAGCCACCTGGGGTTCATGGGCAATCTGCGGCCGCGAACCATGGAAAACGCCGATATCCGGGATTTGCTTCGCTGGCAGGCGGCCGGCGCGCGACGCGCCATGCAAGCAGGGTTCGATATCGTTTACGTGTATGCCGGGATGGGCTACCTGCCATATGAGTTCCTGCTGCCCGAATACAACCGCCGCAGCGATGGCTACGGCGGTTCGATCGAGAATCGGGTGCGCCTGGTGCGGGAGCTCTTGAGCGTGACGCACGATGCCGTCGGTGACAAATGCGCGGTGGCGCTGCGAATCAGCATGGAGGAGTTGCACGGCAGGCCGGGCAAGAATGCCGCCTCCGAGGCGCACGAGGTCGTGATGCTGCTCGCCGATGTCCCGGACCTGTGGGACGTCAAGATGGATTCCAGTCCCACCGATTGCGCACCGTCGCGGTTTTCACCGGAGGGCAGCCATGAGCCCATCGTCTCGTTCGTCAAACAATTGACCAAGCGGCCGGTCGTGGGCGTCGGCCGTTTCACTTCGCCTGATGTAATGGTCTCGCAAGTCCGGCGCGGCATCCTGGACTTGATCGGCGGCGCCAGGCCGTCCATTGCGGACCCGTTTCTGCCGAAAAAAATCGATGAGGGACGCGAGCACGAGATCCGCGAATGCATCGGCTGCAACATATGCATCTCCAGCTGGCATGACGGCGTGCCGGTGCGCTGCACCCAGAATCCGACCGCGGGCGAAGAGTGGCGCCGCGATTGGCATCCCGAACGGTTTGCGCCGCCCGCGAGCGACGCACCCATCCTGATCGTCGGCGGCGGTCCTGCCGGCCTCGAGTGCGCCACGACGCTCGCCCGGCGCGGCTACACCGTGACGATCGCGGATTCGGCCGCGGAATTCGGCGGTCGCCTGCGCTTCGAGACCGCGCTCCCGGGACTCAATACCTGGGGCCGAGTCAAGGATTGGCGCCTCGGGCAACTGCGCGGCAGACCCAACGTCAATATGTATCCCGGAAGCACGCTGGGGGTGGAAGATATACTGGGTTTGGAGCACCGCCACGTCGTCATTGCCACCGGCGCGTGCTGGACCAAGATGCTGTTTTCGACCCTGGAGTTTCCGGTGGGCGAACTGGATGGACCTCGAGTCTATACGCCGGATGACCTTGCAGCGGGCGTCGTGCCGCAAGGCCCCGTCGTCGTATTCGATTTCGACAACTATTACCTGGCCGGCGCCATCGCCCAGCAACTGGCGCAGTCCCTGGATGTGACCTATGTGACGCCCGCCGGCAACGCATCCGCATGGACTTTCATGACCAACGAGCTGCCGCTGGTGCATCGAGCTCTGGTCAAGGCACGGGTCCCGATCCATACGCTGCAGCGAGTAACCGCCTTCGACGGCGACGCGGCCACGATCGCCGATGTGTACAGCGGCACCGAGAAGCGCCTTCCTTGCCGATCCCTGATCATCGTCGGGGTACGGGTGCCGCGCGACGACCTGTATCAATCGCTCATCGCGAGAGGCCCTGAGCTCGAGAATGCGGGTATTGCCGCGGTTACGCGCATCGGCGACGCACTTGCACCGGGTGCGATCGTGCACGCGGTTCACAGCGGGCACAAGTACGCCCGTGAGTTCGACATGGAACCAAGGTCCCTGCCCTATACTCGGGATTATCCGCTATGAACGCCGCGCACTTGGAACCCTCGCTGCCCTCCACCTGGTATCGCAGCACCGAGGTGTTCAAGACGGAGAAGGAGCGGATATTCTGCCGCGAATGGATCGGAGTATGCCGGGAGGAAGAATTGGCGCAGCCCGGCGACTACCTGGTACTGGAGGTGTTGGGCGAGAGCGTGCTTCTGGTGCGCAATCGCGCGGGTCAGCTTCGGGCGTTCTATAACGTATGCCGGCATCGCGGCTCGCGACTTTGCCGCACCCCGGCGGAATACGCAGCGATGCGCGTGGCGCTTCCCGGCGGAGTCACCCTCGGGCGAATCGTGTGCCCGTATCATCAGTGGTCTTATGACTTCGACGGTGCACTCATCGCCGCCCCGCATTTGAGCGCCTCTGCAGGGTTCAAGAAGCAGGACTTCCATTTGTATCCGGTCGGCGTCGATAGCTGGGGCGGATTCGTCTTCGTGAACCTGACACCCGCCGAGGCCAAACCTCTGTCCGCCCAGCTGGGGGGCATTCCGGAACGGCTGCGGCGCTATCCCTTGGGCAATTTGCGCATCGGAGCCACCCGTCGCTACGAGGTCGCGGCCAATTGGAAGATCCTTTGCGAAAACTACAACGAGTGCTACCACTGCGGAGGAGTTCACCCGGAACTCTGCGCGGTGGTGCCTTCGTTTCGCGACGCGGGCGGCGCCAATTTGGATTGGAGCCGCGGTATCCCGCATCGTGAGGGAGCCTATACGTTCACGCATAGCGGAACCAGCGCGCGGCGCGCCTTTCCCGGTCTCGACGCGGACGAACAGGTCCGCCACAAAGGCGAGCTGGTCTATCCGAATCTGTTCTTGAGCGTGGCGTGCGATCACGTGGCGGCGTTCATCCTGCAGCCGCGCAACGCCGAGCTCACCGACATCACCTGCCACTTCTTGTTCGAGGCCCATGAAATGGCGAAACCCACGTTCGATCCATCGGACGCCGTGGATTTCTGGGATTTGGTCAATCGACAGGATTGGGCGGTATGCGCCGGAGTGCAGAGCGGCATCCGGTCGCGCGTACACGCGATGGGTTATTACGCGCCCATGGAAGATTGGAACCTCGACATCAGGCGCTATGTGACCGAACGAATCGGAGCCTTCGTCGAGGAGCATCCGCCCTAGGCGGTCGATTCCTGGGACTAAGGGCGGGCCATTCGGCCGCGCTTCGGTATAATCCGCAAAAAAGGACACGAATGGCGACCAAGCGGCATGTACCGAAATTTCACCGTGCGACTCCGGCGGTGCGCCGCGAAGCATTGGTGGACGCGACCCTGCGCTGCCTCAAGCAGTTTGGCCACGACGGCGTGTCGGTGCGCCGTATCAGCGCCGCGGCGGGCGTGTCGATCGGCCTGATCAACCACCATTTTCCGAGCAAATCAGGCCTGATCGCGGAAACGTACGAGACCCTCGCCCTATCCTTGTTGGACTCGATCCGCCGCCAGGCGGAAAACAAGACAGTCTCGCCGCGCGACCGATTGAGCAATTTTTTCCGCGCCTCGTTCGCTCCGGAGATCCTCGATCCGCAATTGTTCAATGTGTGGTTGGTATTTTGGAGCATGGTGGCGCACTCGGCTGAAATACGTGCCGTGCACTTCAGCACCTACGGCAAATATCGATCCGTGCTCGAGTCGTTGCTGGGACAACTTGTCGATTCCGGTGCGGCGCCGCCGTTCAGACTGCGGCCGGCTGCGATCGCATTGTCCGCACTCCTCGACGGATTCTGGGTCGAGTTGAGCTTGAGTCCGACGGTGTTCAAGCCGCGCGAAGCGATCGCTTTGTGCGAGGATTGGGTGAACTCGCTGTGCAGCGGCGGCTTCCCGCGGCTCTTGGCGGGCGCCCGCCCGAAAAGAGCCGGCCCGGCCCCCAAACGGCCCAAACCGTAGCGCGCGGCCGAAGCGTGGGCCGGTACGTGCGCGGCGATACTCGGGAAAGCCATGGCTGATTCATCGCCGCGCGATGTAGTGATTGTCGGGGGCGGACACAACGGACTCGTCTGTGCTGCCTATCTGGCGGCAGCCGGCCTGAAGGTAATGGTCCTCGAGCGGCGCGGCGTGGTGGGCGGCGCGGCCGTGACGGAGGAATTTCATCCCGGGTTTCGCAATTCAGTGGCGGCTTACACCGTATCGCTGCTCAATCCCAAGGTCATCCGAGACCTAGACTTGCCGCGGCACGGATTGCGCATTGTCGAGCGAAAGCTCGCCAATTTTCTGCCGCTCGACGAAACCCAATACCTCAAGATCGGCGCCGGCAGGACCGAACGCGAGGTGGCGAAATTCTCCGGTCGCGACGCCGCACGGCTCGCAGCCTACGGCGAGCGGCTCGAGCTGATTGCGGATGTGTTGCGCGACTTAGTTCTCGAGACGCCGCCGAATGTCACCGCGGGTGGGTGGCTCACGGCGATGCCTGAACTGCTTCGCGGCGCCCGATTGGGCAAACGAATCGCCAAACTCGACATGCCCATGCGGCGAGAACTCTTGGATCTGTTCGTCAAGTCCGCGGGCGACTACTTGGATGCCTGGTTCGAGAGCGCGCCCATCAAGGCGGCCTACGGTTTCGACGGCATCGTCGGCAACTACGCCAGCCCCTACAGCGCCGGCTCCGGCTACGTGCTGCTGCACCACGTGTTCGGCGAAGTGAACGGCAAGAAGGGTGCGTGGGGACATGCCATCGGGGGCATGGGCGCAATCAGCCAGGCCATGGCCAAAGCCGCGATGATGCGCGGCGTGGAGATTCGAACGGCGAGCCCGGTGCGCGAAGTGCTGGTCGAAACCGGCCGAGCCGTGGGGGTGGTGACCGAAAAAGGCGAAGCCATCCGGGCGCGCAGTGTCGTATCGAATTTGAACCCGAAGCTGCTGTACGGTTCGCTCATCGATCCGGCGGTCCTTCCGCAGGATTTTCGCGAACGCATCGGCCGCTGGCGCTGCGGATCGGGCACGTTCCGCATGAATGTCGCGCTGTCCGAGTTGCCCGATTTCAGGGTCTTGCCCGGCCGCTCTCTCGCGGAGCATCACGCTTCCGGCATCATCATGGCGCCGAGCCTTGCCTACATGGATCAAGCGTATCTCGATGCCAAGGCCGGCGGATGGTCGAAGCGGCCGATCGTGGAAATGCTGATTCCCTCTACCCTGGATGACAGCCTGGCACCGCCGGGGCAGCACGTGGCCAGTCTTTTTTGCCAGCACGTCGCTCCGGTGCTGCCCAATGGTGCGTCCTGGGACGATCATCGCGAACACGTTGCGGATCTCATGATCGATCTCGTCGACAGTCATGCACCGAATTTCAAGGCTTCGGTGCTTGGGCGGCAAATCATGAGCCCCCTCGATCTCGAGCGCACCTTCGGCCTGATCGGAGGCGATATCTTCCATGGCGCACTGACTTTGGACCAAATGTTCTCGGCCCGGCCGATGCTGGGACACGGCGACTACCGCGGTCCTTTGAAGGGGCTGTATATGTGCGGATCCGGTACCCATCCGGGCGGCGGGGTGACGGGCGCGCCCGGCCACAATGCCGCACGCGAAATCATCGCGGATTTTCGCCGCGGCCGGTTGAAGCAAGCCTAAGGCGGCACCTGCCGCGAAATCGGACTACGAGGCAGGCCGCGGCGAAGCGACGGCGACGCGGCTATATCTCGATTCCCTGGCCCTTGAGGTACTCGTCGTAGGTGCCCCTGAAATCGGAGATGCTGCCGCCGGCCCGCAGTTCGATGATCCGCGTGGCGAGTCCGCCCACAAATTCGCGATCGTGCGAGACGAAGATAAGCGTGCCCGGATAGTGCTCGAGACCGATTTGCAGCGACTCGATTGTTTCCATGTCCATGTGGTTGGTCGGTTCGTCCATCAGGAGCACGTTGGGCTTGGTCAGCATGAGCTTGCCGTAGATCATGCGCCCTTTCTCGCCGCCGGAAAGCACCTTCACCGATTTCTTGGTTTCCTCGCCCGAAAAAAGCAGCCGTCCCAAGGTCGCTCGAACGATCTGGTCGTCGTCGGCCTTACCCGTATATCGCGACATCCAGGAAAATAGGTCGGTTTTTTCGTCGAACTCGGCCTGAGGATCCTGCGGCATGTATCCCGGTTGAGCATTCTCGACCCAGACGATGCGCCCTAAGGCGGGCCGCAACTCGCCGGCCAGGCAGCGCATCAGCGTAGTCTTGCCGACGCCGTTCGGACCGATGATGGCGATGCGCTCCCCGCCCTCGACGCTGAAGGTAACGTTATCGAGCACCTTGTCTTCCGACCCGGGGTAGCTGAACGTCAGCTTCTCCACCGATACCGCGGAGCGATAGAGTTTTTTGCCTTGCTCGAATCGGATGTACGGGTTTTGCCGGGACGACGGCCTGATCTCCTCGATCTTGATTTTTTCGAGCTGCTTCTTGCGGGAAGTGGCCTGACGCGCCTTGGACGCATTTGCGGAAAAGCGCCGCACGAATTCCTGCAGGTCGGAGATCCGGTCTTTGGCCTTGGCGTTCGCCGCTTCGACGCGCGCGCGCGCTTGGACCGACGCGAGCATGAAGTCGTCGTAGTTGCCGGGATAAATCTTGAGCTGCTGAAAATCCAAATCAGCGACGTGGGTGCACACCTGATTCAAGAAATGCCGATCGTGGCTGATGATCACCATGGTGGCGTCATAGTTGTTGAGCGCGCCCTCCAGCCAGCGGATCGAATTGATGTCCAGATTGTTGGTGGGTTCGTCCAACAGGAGCACGTCGGGTCTGGAGAACAGCGCCTGTGCAAGCAGCACGCGCAGCTTCAAGCCGGGCGGGACCTCGCGCATCGGCCCGTTGTGCCGCGATTCCTGAATCCCGGCATCGGTGAGGATGCTGCCCGCGCGGGCCTCGGCATCGTATCCACCGTATTCGGCAAAGACCCCTTCGAGCTCGGCCGCCTTCATGTAATCGCCGTCGGTGGCATTGGGATCCGCATAAATGCGGTCGCGTTCCTTCATCGCGGCCCAGAGCTCGGTATGGCCGCGCATGACCACATCGAGCACGCGCTCATCTTCGTAGCCGAATTGATTCTGGTTCAGCTTGCCGAGGCGCATGCCGGCTTGCAGCATCACGTCGCCGGCGCTCGGCTCGAGGTCGCCGCCCAGCACCTTCATGAGCGTGGATTTGCCGGAGCCGTTCGCGCCGATGAGACCGTAGCGGTTTCCGTCGGAAAACTTGACCGTGACCTGCTCGAAGAGCGGTTTGGCGCCGAACTGAACGGCGACGTTGGAAGTCGAGAGCATGTATGTCCAATCAAGGTAGACGGCGATTCAAGCCGCGGTTGCGCCGATAGGGGGTAGCCGGATGGAGTCTCGTCGATGCGAACGCCCCATTCCGGCGCACGGATTCTAACCGAGCCGGAGCGATGAGTCGACCGCCGGGCGGGAACGGCGCGGGCGGCATGCACCCTTTGATTTGGGCGTTCTAAGCGCCGGCTGCGATGCGCCGCACCTGCTGCCGCAAGATGGCGCCAAACCCATGCGTATCGAAGAAGAAATCGAGTCCCGCACGGTCCTGTCGACGGCGCTTCAGGTCCTCGAGCGTCGCCTCGAGCGGAATATCGCAGACGATGCCCGTCAGTCGCCGGGCGAGGTATGCGGCTTCCTTGTGGGCGAGGAGCCTCGCAGCGAGCGCGGCGGCGCCTCGCAGCTTCATCGAGGGTATCCGGTCGAGATTCGCATACAATTCGTCGAGCGACCCGAAGACCGCAAGCAGCTCGGCTGCGGTTTTCTTTCCGACGCCGGGCACGCCCGGAATATTGTCCACGCTGTCGCCGGTCAGCGCCAAGAAATCGGCGATGAGTTCCGGTGTCGCGCCGAAACGGGGGCCGATGTCATGGTAGTGATATCGAATGTTGCCGCTGTAGTCCCAGAATACATCCCCATCGCGGATGAGTTGCGACAAGTCCTTGTCCCGGGTCACGAGCACATTGCGGAGGCCTGCGGCGCGCGAACGCGCAGCCAGAGTACCGATGATGTCGTCCGCTTCGTAGCGTTCGCTCGCGAATTCGGCAATGCCCATGTGCCTGCAAAACTCGCGGCAGAGCACGAATTGCCGCTCCAAATCGGCGGGCGGCGCTTCGCGATTTGCCTTGTACGGCGGATAAATGCCGTTTCGGAACGAGGTTTCGCCGCGTAAACTCACATCGAAAGCGACGCCGATGCGGTCCGGCCGGACTCGTTCCAAAAGATCTGAAATGAAACGTGCGAATCCGTACAGGGCGTGCGTTGCATTGCCGTCGCCATCCACCATGTCCGCAGGCATGGAATGGTAGGCCCTGAAAATGAAATAGCTGGCGTCGATGTAATACACGATGCCCGACCGCGTCTGCGGCTGCAGCGCGCCTGCGCTCACATCGGCCAGCGTTGCATGCGCTCGTGCAGCGGGCTCGAACGCGGGAAATGCGCGATGAGGTATTCCATCTGGTCGGCCAGAACGCGGCGGCCCTTCAAGAAAATGTATTCGGCGTAGGTCG
>DATMNF010000137.1:0-49553 GCA_035569355.1 Steroidobacteraceae bacterium | reverse complement strand
ACCAGATCTTTGCCAACTGTCCGATCTCCGATAACTCGGCGTATCGGACGGTTGCACCAATGAAGGCATGCACGTGTAGCCTCCGATGATTCGCCGGCTCGTGAATCGGCGTGTCGGTGGTGTGACAAAACTACGATCGTTACGGCGCCCGTGATGGCGCCCACTCATCCAGCTTAACCTATCCGGAAGATCCACCTGGGAGCCCCCGCAAACGTGATGCGGCTCAGAGAATGCCCAGCGTCCGCGCCCGGCTTGGGCGCGGGTTGGGTTCTTGGAACGGCACGCTGGCGGCGCCCTAGGAGTGTCGTCATTTTATCCGTGGTCGATATGAACCTGCCGATGCCCCTCGCTTTCGCGTGGAGAAAGGACAATAACTCTCCTTTGCTCGCAAGTTTCGTCGTCATGGTGCAGCGTTTGCGAGAGCTTCAGGGCGAGTAGTTGAGCGTCACCGATTGCGGGTTGAACTCCACATTTTAGACAAGCCCGCGCTCGGCCAGCGATACGCAGGCGCCATCGCCGATGATGATGTGATCGAGCAAGCGTATATCGACCAGGGCAAGCGCTTCCTTGACTCTCTGGGTGATCAATTCGTCGGCCTGGCTCGGCTCGGCGACGCCGGACGGATGATTGTGCGCAATGATCACCGCGGCGGAGTTGCGTTGCAGAGCCAGTTTGACGATTTCGCGCGGATGCACGCTGGCACCATCGATCGTGCCGCGAAACAGTTCTTGAAATTGAATCAGGCGGTGCCGTTTATCGAGGTATAGACAGCAAAACACTTCGTGTTCCAGATCGCGCAATTGCGAGGAGAGAAAATCCCGGGTGGCCCGCGGGCTCGCCAGCGATGGGCCGGCGCGCAAGGTCTCCGACATCTGCCTTCTGGCGATCTCGACCGCTGCCTGTAGCTCCGCGAATCGGGCCAGCCCGAGTCCGTGTTCGGCGCAGAATCTCTGCCGATCGGCCGCGATCAACTTGCGCAAGGAATGAAAGTTCTTGAGAACGTCGCGCGCAAGGTCGAGCGCCGAATGCCCGGAGGTTCCAGTCCGCAGCAGGATGGCCAACAACTCCGCGTCGGACAACGCCGATGCGCCCTTGTCGAGCAGCTTTTCGCGCGGCCGCTCGCCGCTCGGCCAATCCCTTATTGCCATGGCGGTCAGCATGACCGGCGTAAGAACAAGTCTCCACCCGCATTTCGCTGGCGAGCAAGGAGATTGGTGGGGCCGCCGAGGCCGGGCCGCGTAGACCGGGCCGCGCACGCCGGAGGCGCTCAGGCTGGCACTAGCCGTGCCCAGAACTCCCAAAGCCGCCGGACCCACGCGCGGTGCTCGAGAAATCCTCGACCACTTCGAACCCCACCCGCACCACCGGTACGAACACGATTTGCGCGATCCGGTCGCCGGGGTTGATGGTGAAGGGGTCGGCGCCGCGGTTCCAAACCGATACCATCAGCGGTCCCTGGTAATCCGAATCGATCAGGCCCACGAGATTGCCGAGCACGATGCCGTGCTTGTGGCCGAGGCCCGAGCGCGGCAGCAGCACGGCGGCAAGATCCGCATCGGCGATATAAATAGAAATGCCCGTCTGGACGAGCTCGGCGGCGCCGGGTGCGAGGATGAGTGGAGCCGCGATGCAGGCACGTAGATCCATCCCGGCCGAGCCCGCCGTCGCGTGCTGCGGCAAGGGAAATTCCCGGCCGATGCGTGGATCCAAGATCCGCAGCTTGATGGTACGTTGCACCTGCGAGAACCTGTTCTGGCGACCGCTCAGCGCCGCGCACGCCGCGAGCGTACGCGATCGCGCGGCAGGGCGGCCCCGGTTCGGCGTTTGCGCGCACCGCGCCGCGGGCTGCCGTCGGGCGGCGGCAAGCGTTGGGCGATCAACGCAATGAGCTGTCGCGCGACTTCGAGCTTTGGTCCGCGCGCGACCTCGGTCTTGCCGCCGGGCCAAATGACGGTAAGCGCATTGTCGTCGCAATCGAACGCAATCCCCTCGCCGACCTGGTTGGCGGCAATCATGTCGAGTTTCTTGCGTTTGAGCTTGCTGCGCGCGTTCTCCTCGACGTCGTTGGTCTCCGCGGCAAAGCCGACCACGAACGGACGTTTGGCCATGTCGGCGACCGACTTGATGATGTCGGGCGCGGGCTCGAGCTCGAGCTTGACCGGCACACCCTGTTTCTTGATCTTTTGCTTGGCGACGGACACCGGTTGAAAATCCGCCACCGCCGCCGCCGCGATGAATACGTCGACATCCGCCACCTGGCGGTGCACGGCGGCGTACATATCGCGGGCACTTTCCACGTTGATGCGCGTGATTCCCGCAGGCGTCGGAATTTGCACGGGCCCGGTGACGATGGTGACATGCGCACCGGCCTCGCGGGCCGCCGCGGCGACGGCAAATCCCATTTTTCCCGAGCTGCGGTTGGTGAGATAACGCACGGGATCGAGACGTTCGCGGGTGGGACCGGCGGTGATCAATACATTGAGCCCAGCCAGGAGGCCTGCGTTGGCCGGCGCCTCCAGCAGAGTTTCTGCGAGCTGCAAGGGCTCCCACATGCGGCCTTCGCCGACTTCCCCGCAAGCCTGATTGCCGGAACCGGGGCCGAGCAGACGGATGCCCCGCGAGATGAGCGTTTCGACGTTGGCCTGCGTGGCCTTGTTGGCCCACATGACCCGGTTCATCGCCGGCGCGACTACGATCGGCGCTTCCGTGGCGAGGCACAGGGTTGTCAGCAGATCATCGGCCCGACCGCCCGCCAACCGGGCGATGAAATCTGCGCTCGCGGGCGCAATCAGCACGAGCTGGGCCCAGCGCGCTAGCTCGATGTGTCCCATGGCGGCTTCCGCAGCATCGTCCCACAGATCGCTCCGTGTCGGCCGGCCCGATACGGCCTGGAAACTCATCGGCGAAACGAATCGTTGCGCCGCGCCCGTCATGACCACTTGTACGTCCGCGCCGCGTTCCATCAGCCGGCGCACCAAGTCCGGGCTCTTGTACGCGGCAATACCGCCGGTGACGCCCAGCAAAACTCGAGTCTTGGGCGTCAATGGATTCCCTTGAGTTCTTTGAAGCGACCGATGTCGCTCTCGAATTGCTTGCTCATCGCCGTTTCCTCGCTGCGCTTTTCGCGCAGGTTCTGCTCTTGCGTGCGGATGTCGTTCCCCAATCGCACCAGGTCCTCGGCCGCTTGATCGGGCATGGCCGGAGCCTTGGGGTCGTTGTTGTAAGGTTTGTAGTGCATGCTGAGAGCGAGCAACTTCTTCATCTTGCCGTTCAACACTTCGAGAAACTGCGAGGTGACCTTGATCTGATCGGTCAGAA
Organism: Steroidobacteraceae bacterium; assembly: GCA_035569355.1. Lineage (GTDB taxonomy): Bacteria > Pseudomonadota > Gammaproteobacteria > Steroidobacterales > Steroidobacteraceae > Bog-1198. The sequence continues at coordinate 46,235 of DATMNF010000137.1, read as the reverse complement.
GCGTCACGCGCTGATCGCGCAAGCGTTCAATCTCCTGCACCGACGCATAGGTGCTCATCAAGTTGCGGTCCCGGTCCCGCGCGTGCTGCGCCTCGATTTTCTTTTGGTCTTCGACGGCCAGTTGTTCGGGGGTTTTCTGAGCCTCGAGCCGATCGATCTCGACCCCTTGAGCATTGATGACGCTCTTTTCCTGCGTTGCGTATTCCTGTGGGACGCGATCCCCGTAGTGGGTAACCCCATGTTCATCCACCCATTTATAGACGGTTCGACCGCTCCCGGTGCCGGTCCCGGTCGCAAAACCGGATGATGCGACCAACGCGGCGGCGCAGATGATCCAAGCGACATTCTTCAAGCGCATACCCCCCAAGGGAACCGGGCGTCATTGTGAGCGGAGCGCCCCGGGTTTTCTAGAGCCTGTGCCTCAATCTGCAGCCCCGTAGCGGTCCCGGTAGGCTTGCATGCGAAGCAAGTCCTCCGTGCGCCCCTGCAGCGAGACATGGTGCATCAGGTCGGCCAGATTCACGACCGCGACGGCCGGTATCCCGTAACGGTCGCGGACCTCCTGGACCGCCGACACGCGGCTTTGCGGGGCTATCTCCTGGCGATCCAGCGCGAGCAATACGCCGGCCGGCCGCGCGCCGGCCGCCCGGATGATATCGATGGACTCGCGGATCGCGGTCCCTGCCGTGATGACGTCATCGACGATGAGGACCGCTCCGCTCAAGGGGCCGCCGATGATATTACCGCGCTCCCCGTGGTCCTTGGCTTCCTTGCGATTGAACGCGAATTTGACGTCCCGGCCCGTACAGCTAAGCGCCGCCGCCGTGATGGTAGCCAATGGAATCCCCTTGTAGGCGGGTCCGAACAGCATGTCGAACTCGATACCGGAGGCGCTGGCCGCCGCGGCGTAGGCGCGTCCGACCGCGGCGATGGCGGCGCCGCTGCTGAACAGTCCGGCATTGAAAAAATAAGGGCTGTCGCGACCCGACTTCAGCGTAAAGCTGCCGAATCGTAGAACGCCAAGGCGCATGCACAAATCGATGAAGTCGCTTTGATATGCCAAGGTCATTTGCCCTGATACTATCGTGCGCCATGCGTGTCGTCATGTTGAACCTCAACGACGGGATCCGTTCAACGGCGGGCGGATCTCGGTGCATGGCTGGAATTTGCGCGTCGATGACGGTGTCGAGTCTTCGCGTTTGACGGCAGCGATGAAGCCCACGTTGCTGCAGGCTCTGCGCGACAGGCGCATGGCCGCCATTCTATTCTTGAGCTTTGCCTCCGGGCTGCCGTTCAATCTGACGAATTTCACCTTGCAGGCATGGCTGGCCTCCGCCGGCCTCAGCATCAAGAGCATCGGGATTTTTTCCCTGGTCGCGCTGCCCTATAACATCAAGTTCCTGTGGGCGCCGTTCCTGGACCGCTACCTGCCCCCGATCCTGGGCCGTCGCCGCGGCTGGATATTGATTTTCCAGGCATGCCTTGCGATCTGCATCGGCGCGATGGGATTCAGTTCCCCGACGAAAGAACCCTATGTGCTCGGCGCCATCGCCGTGTTCCTCGTCTTTCTTTCCGCTTCCCAGGACATCGTGATCGACGCCTATCGCGTGGACACGATTCCGCCGAGCGAGCGCGGACTGGCCGCCGCAGCGGCCGCGTTCGGCTACCGCACGGCGGCGATGCTGGCGGGCGCGGTCCTGGTCTATATTGCGGCAAGCATCGGCTGGCAGCTCGCTTTCCTATTCGTGGCGGGTCTCATGGCCACCACCATGCTTGCGACGCTCTGGGCGCCGGAACCGGATGCGCCGGGCCGCCCACCGCGAACCTTGGTCGACGCGGTATGGCAGCCGCTCCGCGCCTTGCTCAAGGAAAAAGGCATTTGGGGGTTTCTCGCGCTGGTGTTGCTTTACAAGGTCGGCGACGCCCTTGCGCTCAGCCTGTACAGCACCTTCATGATTCGGGGAGTCGGATTTTCCCTGCACGAATTGAGCATCGCCGGCAAGGTCAATATGACCATTTCCACAATGGTCGGCGTCGCTTTCGGCGGCTGGATCTACCTGCGGTGGGGAACGTTCCGCTCTCTTCTGGTGTTCGGCATCGGCCAGGCGCTCACCAATTTGCTCTATATGTGGCTGGCATTGGCAGGCAAGAAAGTGTGGCTGCTGGTTCTCGCGACTTCCCTCGATACCGGGGTCGGCGGCATGGGTCAGGCGGCGTTCGTCGCCTTCTTGGTATCGCTGTGCTCGGCGGATTTCAGCGCCACCCAATACGCGCTGCTCTCTGCCCTGGCCGTTTTGCCGCGCAACGTGACGGGCGCGATTGCGGGGGAGATCGTCCCGGTGATCGGCTGGCCAAATTTCTTCGTGGTCACCTGCTTGAGTGCGGTGCCGGGGCTCATTTTGCTGATTGTGCTGCGCGGACCCTTGAACGAACTTTCCGAGCGCGAGTCCGCAAAGGCCGCCAAAGCTTAGGCTTTGCGCAAAGATCCCAAAAATCGCGCCGGGGAAATCAGCGGCGCAGCGAGCGATCGTTCGGAGTGGACCAAAGGGTTCGCGCGTTGTCTTCGAAGTCGCGATCCAAGTCTTCCGCTTCCACATCAACGGCGCCCGACCAGTCCTCCGGAGCATCGGCCGAATCGATGAGATCGTCCATCAGCTGCTCGTTCCACGAATCAAAATCCAATTCCGCAACGGTACCGTCGAAGTATTGAATTTCAATGGTCTGGTCTTGGTCGTCGATCGCGACCACTTCAAAGAGCTCGTTGGTACCTCCTCGATACCATTGCCCAACGATCGGCCTGATAAGGTTCATCGGTGCCTCCGTCTGCTATGCTCGGCTCCATTCAACTCCCAATGAGTGATTCGCGCAATAAGAAATTTTTGCGCGAAGCAACATCACAGTGATCGAACAACTCGTCAAGTTCTTCGTCGTCTTTTTCGTCGTGGTCGACCCCATCTCCCTGATCCCGTTATTCGCCGGTCTCACGCAAGGCGCGAACATCCGGTACAAGAAAAAAATGGCGGGTAAGGCGACCGCGATCGCGCTGGCGATATGCGTCCTGTTCGCGTTGGCCGGCGCGAAGTTTCTGGACATCATGGGAATTTCCTTGAGTTCGTTTCGCATCGCGGGCGGAACCCTGCTGTTTTTGATTGCGCTCGACATGGTGTTCGCGCGCACCTCGGGGACCCGCTCAACGACCCCCGAACAAGAAGAGGCGAAGAAGCGGGAGGACATTTCGGTGTTCCCGCTCGCGTTTCCCTTCATCGCTGGGCCGGGTGCGCTGGCCACCATCTTGCTGACCGCGGGCGAGGTCGGCGCAAAGCCGCTGCTGTTTGCGGGATTCCTGTGCGTCGTCGCGCTGGTCCTCGGCGTCTGCTGGGTCTTGATGCTCGCGACGCCGCGCCTGATGAAGGCGCTCGGGGTTACCGGCGCCAACGTAGTCAGCAGACTGTCGGGCGTGATCCTTGCGGCGCTCGCCGTGCAATTCATCGTCGACGGCGTTCGCGGCAGCTTCCTTTGAAGGCGCCGGTGGGGGCGACACAGGCTCCCTAGGGTTTACGGGTTTTGGTGTAGGCCAAATCCCACACACCCAAACCCAAGCGGGCACCGCGTCTCTCGAAGCGGGTCGGAGGCCTGAAGTCCGGCCGTGCCGCATAGGTGCCGTCCGAACTCAGCGACTCGAGCTGAGGATTTGCATTGCATACGGTCAACATTTGTTGCGCATAGTCTTGCCAGTCGGTGGCCAGGCGCAGTACGCCCCCGCGGCGCAGCTTGTTTGCCGCGGACGCCACGAATGGCGCATCTATCAAGCGGCGCTTGTGATGACGCTTCTTGTGCCAGGGATCCGGAAAGAACACGAGGATCTCGTCCAGGCATTCGTTCGGAAGCTTGTCTCTCAGCACTTCGGCGGCGTCTTGGCAGACGACGCGTAAATTCCGGACATGTGCCTGCTCGGCGCGCAGCAGCAGCCGGCCCACCCCCGGGCGATGCACCTCGATGCCTAGGTAGTCGATGTGAGGATTCTGCTCCGCCAGGCTCCCAATCACTTCTCCGATCCCGAAACCAATCTCCAGGCAGCGAGCGGCGCGGCGTGCGAAGATCGCGTCCAGGTCCATGGGCTCATCGCCCAAGTCCACGCCGTAGGAAGGCCATAGTTCCGTCATGGCGCGCTCTTGCGCGCGCGTCATGCGGCCGCCGCGTAACACGAAGCTGCGAATGTGGCGTTGCTTTTGCATGGGCGCGCAAAGTGTGCCTGATATCATGCCTGGATGCGTAACACCCCACTCCGGCATCGGCGCATGAGCCGTGCATTGCCTGCGGTGGCCGCGCTCGCACTGCTGATGACCGGTTGCGTCGGACTGCCGCGGCACGTCGAGAAAACCCGCAGCGAAGCGCTCGCGCATCCGGAGACGACGTCGCTGGGCCGCATCGTTGCGAGCGATGAGGTCAACAATAACCTGTCCGGCGTCCACTTGCTGGCGTCGGGTGAAGAGGCGCTGGCCGATCTCATCGCGCTCGCGGATCACGCCGAAAGAACGCTCGATGTGCAGTACTACATCGTCCACGAGGACAATTCCGCGCGGATCCTGCTGCATCACGTGCGCCTGGCGGCGGATCGCGGCGTGCGGGTGCGCGTCCTGGTGGATGATTTGAATACGGCGGGTGAAGACCGGCGGTTTTTGCATTTGAGCGAACATGCGAATGTCGAAGTCAGGGTGTTCAATCCGTTTCCCGGCGGGAGATTTGCGACCTGGACGCGCTTCCTCGCCTCGGCGAGCGACATTCGCCGCATCAATCACCGCATGCACAACAAGCTGTTCGTCGCCGACAATGCGCTTGCCATCACGGGCGGCCGCAACATCGGGGATGAATACTTCACGCGCGATCCGAAATACAACTTCATCGATCTCGACGTGGTGGCGGCCGGCGCCATCGTGCCGGAGCTGTCGGCATCGTTCGATGCCTTTTGGAACAGCAAGTACGCCTACCCGATCGCTTCGGTCGCCTCACCGGTGAGCGCCGAAACGGCATCGCCGCCGGTGCCCGAAAGCAGCACCGCCGCAAATGCGAATTGGCTGGGGCCCGAACTCGATTCGGGCAAACTGCAGCTTACGTGGGTGCCCGCCACCGTCCTCGCGGATCGGCCCGGCAAGATCGCGAGCGAAAGCCCCTCCGGCGATGAGGACACGATTGCCAACGACCTCGCCACGCTGATGTTGTCCGCGAAGCAGGAGCTGATCGTGATTTCGCCGTATTTCGTGCCCGGCAAGGACGGTCTTGCGATGTTCGAGAAGCTCGAGGGCCAAGGCGTGCACATTCGAATACTCACCAATTCCCTGGCGTCGACCGACTCGCCTCTGGTGTACACCGGATATTCACGCTATCGCGAGGCGCTGCTCAAGGGCGGCGTGGAGCTCTCCGAGGTCCGGCCCAAACTCGGACAGAAGCGCGCCCGCTTTCATCCGTTCCGCAGTTCCAACGCGAGCCTGCATGCCAAGGCGCTGGTGATCGATCAAAAGACGGTATTCATCGGTTCGATGAACATGGATGCGCGTTCGGCGCGCACCAACAGCGAGCTCGGGCTCGTGATGCGCAGTGCCGAGATCGCCCGCCAGGTGACGAGTCTGCTCGATGACATCAGCGCGGACGGCAGCTACAAACTGCAGTTGGTCGACCACGGCAAGCGAATCGAATGGTCGAGCGGCGAGCCGGGATCGGAGAAGATCTGGTACACGGATCCCGAGACCACGCGCCTGCAGCGCTTTTCGCTCAAGGTCCTCGCGCCGTTCGCGCCCGAGGAGCTGCTCTGATCAGGAAATCCGCAGCGTGCTCAGGTAGTCCTTGACCTTGCCGCGGAATCCTTCGCTGCTGGTGACGGTGGCTCCGCCGGCCAACACCAGAATGAAATCACCGCGCAACGTCCGATTCACTTCCTTGACGTAATTCATGTTGACCAGACATGAACGGCTGATGCGCAGCATGGGTTGCGAGCGCAGCGCGAGTTCGGCCTGCTGCAGCGTACTGCGGGCGTGGAAGCTGTCCTTCCCGACCCGGATCACGACGTAGTTGCGATCCGCCTCGATCAGTTCCACCTGCGCCGCGTCGAGAACGTGCAAACGGCCGCCGAATTCGGCGAGAAGTCGAGGCCGCTCCTCGCCTGCAGGGCGGGCGCCGCGTTCCAGCTGTGCGAGCAGACCGGCCAGCAGCGCTTGGCGCTCATCCATTCCCGACGCTGCGTGGCGCGGCCGCACGCGCTCCAATGTCTTGCGGAAGCGTTCCTGATCGAACGGTTTCAGCAGGTAATCCACGGCGCTCACTTCGAATGCCTCGACCGCATAGGTGTCGTAGGCGGTGACGAACACCAGCGAGGGCAGCTGCGAGGGGTCCAACGAGCGTGCGAGTTCTATGCCGTTCAGTGGATCCATCTGAATGTCGAGGAACAGGAGCTGCGGCGGCTTGAGGCGAATCGCCGCGAGCGCAGCTGCGCCGTCGCCGAACTCAGCGACCACGCGCAAGTCGCCCTCCGCCTCGCAGTACTCACGCAAGGCGCGCCGGCCGGCCAGCTCGTCGTCGACGATGATGACATCCATCATGCGTCGACCAAAGCCGGCGCACGCCGCCTCTCGCGCGCGGGCGCCGCGTGAATGGCCGGCATCGTGACCTCGCTGCACCATTCCCCGTCCGAACCCGCCACGGCGAGACCGGCGCGTCCTTCGAATTGGACGGACAGGCGTTCACGGACGTTATTGAGGCCGATGCCTTCTTCGCCGGGCAATTTGTCCGGCGAAATCGTGTTGATCACGGATAGGCTCAGCACATCCTCAACCACGCGCGCGCTGATGCGCACGGTCACGGGTCCTTGATGGCCCGCCAATCCGTGGACCACCGCGTTCTCGACCAGGGGCTGCAGAATCAGGCTCGGCACCCACACTCCCGGAATTTCCCCCGTCGTCGGCAGCACCACGCTCAGACGGTCCGCGAAGCGGCGCTGTTGCAATTCCAAATACAACCTGACGAACTGCAGTTCGTCGCTCAATTTCGAGAAGTCGCGTTCCCCGGCGCTCAGCAGCCGCCGCAGCAGATCCGCCAGCTGCACAACCATGGACTGCGCGCCTTTGGGGTCCCATCCGATATGGCCGCGAATCGTGTGCAGCAAGTTGAAGAGCGTGTGCGGCGACAACTGCATTCGCAGCGCCGCGAGACGAGCCGCGCTCCACTCGCGCTCGAGCGCCGAGAGGCGCAATTCGGAATTTCGAAAGCGCGTATAGAGCGCCAATCCCGTGACCAATGCCAGACCAAATCCATAGGTCGGAAGAAAGCTCACGAAACTGGCCACCCACAGAGACATGAAAAAAGGATCGGCCCAGGGATGGGTCGACCATGAATGTTCCTGCATTTCAGGGCTGCCCAGAATCATTTGGGCCACGATCATGGCCGGATAGGCGAGCGCCGCGAACAGAGCGCCGAGTATCATCTGCAGCGGCAGCGCGAGCAGCAGCGGCCGCCACTGGATCCTGAGCGACGCCCAATAGGACACCAGCACGACGGGCAGCAGCAGCACGTGCTGCAAGAGGCGAGCATCCCAGGCGGCGAACAGCGACACGTTCGTCACGCGCGCCATGCCGGTGCGCATGCTGTACGCGTACAGGATGTTCGACAAGGCGACATACACCCAGAAGAGGCAAATGACGCCCAGGAACTGCCGCGTGCTCAGGCCCCCGGCAAAGGGCCGGGTCAAGCTCTTTGTCATCCCGATTTCGATCATGGAGCCAAGCCTAGCGCAAGTGGCGGGCGATTGCGGAGCCCTCGCCCCGAGTTCGGGACGAAACCGTCGCTGGGCGGGACGACCTCGAAGGGGAGCCGCAGACGCGCAGCGGTCCTGGCGTGTCTCATATGCGCGTCGTCCACCACCACAACCCAAGGAGATATGTCATGGATACTTTTGCACCGGCCCGCACCCCAGGTCAACGCGTCAAATGGGCCCTAATGTTGGGAACTCTTGCGGGCGTCATGGCCGTTGGCGTCGCGAGCGCCGGCACCCTCGACACCGACGTGCCCAGCGTTGTCGTCAAGTACAGCAAGGAGAGCCTTGCCACTGATAGCGGCGCAGTCGCCCTGTATCGTCGAATCAGGACCGCCGCAACCCAAGTCTGCCCCAACCCCTCTTTGTTGGACCTTGGTGCACAAATCAGGGCCAAGCAATGCCGTGCCGAAGCGATTGCTCGAGCGATACAGCAAATCGACAATTCCCGGCTTGCGGCAGTGCACGCCGGTCACACGAAGAACGGCTAGTGACCGTCTCGGCGGTCGGCCGCAGGAGCAAGCGAAACGGTGCGGTGCACAACCGTGAGGCCGCTCTCCTGCGTCCGACCCCAGGGGCTCGATCGGACGCTCACGATGCGGCCCGTCTTTCCGCCTCGTAGCGTTTGATGCCGTTCAAGATCTCCGCATGCGCGACGTCGACGCCGGCCCAGCCGATGATCTTGACCCATTTGCCCGCCTCCAGATCCTTGTAGTGCTCGAAAAAATGTTGAATCTGCCGCAGGCGCATCTCCGGTACATCCGCAATCGACTTCCAGTGCTCGAATAACGGGCAAATTTCGTCCGCAGGAACCGCCAGCAGCTTGGCGTCGCCGCCCGATTCATCATCCATGCGCAGCACGCCGACCGCACGGCAGCGCACCACTACTCCCGGCAGCAGGGGAAACGGCGTGTGCACCAAGACGTCCACCGGGTCGTCATCGTCGGCAACCGTTTGCGGCACGTAGCCGTAGTTGGCGGGATAGTGCATCGCAGTCATCATGAAGCGATCCACGAACAGCGCACCGGACTGCTTGTCGACCTCGTACTTGATCGGGTCCGCGTTCATCGGAATTTCAATGATCACATTGAATTCGTGCGGAACATTTTTCCCAGCGGTTACCTTGTTGATGCTCATCGAGATCCCAGGGCGTTATGGATGCGCCGTATCAGTCGATGGCGATGGCGTGCGGCCCGTTCCCGGCGGCGAACGGTGACAGCTTGACCGGCGTCAGAGCGCCGGTCGCGGCTTCGACGGAATACACGGAAACATCATTGGAGTTTTGGTTGGCAACGTAAAGAAGAAGGCCGGAGGGATCGATCGCAATCGCGACCGGCAATGCACCCGCGGCGACCGGCGAACCCGACAGAGTCAGCGCGCCGCTGCCCGGCGAAACGGAGTACTGCGCCACCTCGTTGTTGGCGGTGACATTCGCGGCGTAGACGTATCGGCCCGCCGGATCGAAAGTGAGCGATGCCGGGCTCGTCGTGGTTGCCAATGGCGAGCCCGCGACCATCGTCAGGGCGCCGGTCGATGAGGCGATCGAGTATTCGGAAATGCCGGCAGCCGTGGCATTGGCGACATAGGCATACGTATCGGCGGGATCGATGGCGATCGAGAGAGCGCCGGCGCCGGCGGCGAACGGCGATCCGGAAATGCCGGTCAAGGACCCGGTGGCGGCATTGATCGCGAAGACATCGACATCGCCGTCGCCGAAGTTAGTGACATACAAGTAGTTGCCGTTCGGGTCGATCTTGAGCGAGCTTGGCTGCGCGCCGGCGGGGAAGGGCGAGCCCGCGATTTCCGTCAGCAGTCCGGTGGAGCTGTTGATGGCATAGGCCGAGATGCTGTTCGAGGTGAGGTTCGCCACATACAGGTAGCTATCTCTGGGATCGACGATCACCGCGTCGGGGCCGCTGCCGGTTTGAATCGGCAGCCCGGCCGAGGTGAGCGCGCCGGTGGAGTTGTCGATGGAAAAAACCGCGACGTCGTTGGAGCCGTTACCGACGACGTACAGATAACGCCCGTTCGGATCCACGGTCAGCGACGACACCAAAGCAGAGCTCGAAGCCAGAAAGGGCGAGCCGGCGACAGGAGTGAGGAGCCCGGTGGCGGAGTCTATCGAATATGCCCACACGTCGTCGGACACCTGATTGGCCACATAGGCGAAGCGTCCGGGCTGCGTACAGGAGACGATGATGTCGCTGACATCGGCTTTGTCGATCGTGCCGGAACCGTTGTGCACGGTGCAGGTCTGTGTCGGATTGGAGGGCTGCGTTCTCACCGTGACGGAATACGCATCGTTGTTCTTGATGCCCTTGCTGAAAGCGAATGCGCCGTTCGAGGCAATGTTCAAGTCATCGCCCATGTTGTCCTCGAGCACGAGGCCCTGTCCCATGAGTCCCGTCAATGTGCCGCCGACCGAGTATTTGGCGTCGAAGCTACAGCTCATGACTGCAAACGCAGCTGCGGCAACGATCATCCATGCGCGGGTTTTCACCTGAGGGACTCCCGAAATTGCCCGCGGGGACTGCGAGGGCGGTCCCGCTCCAGGAACGGTGGGCATTGATTCATTGTAAGCTTAAGTACCCGTACTCAACAAACACCCCTTCGGCGATCGGAGACCGCAATGCGCTATCACCTACTCGGCCAAACCGGCCTGTACGTATCGGAATTATGTCTTGGCACGATGACCTACGGCGGCGACAAGGGTATCTGGGAGAGCATCGGCAACCTGCAGCAAGACGCGGTGAATGAACAAGTGAAATTCGCCGTCGAGGCCGGCATCAACTTCATCGATACCGCCAACGTGTACTCCTACGGCAAGTCCGAAATGCTGCTGGGACAGGCGTTGAAGACGCTGCGACTGCCGCGCGAACAACTCATCATCGCGACCAAATCCACGGGCAGCATGGATGAGACGCCGAACGCACGGGGACAGTCGCGGCACCATATATTCAACGCAGTCGATGCGAGCCTTGAGCGTCTGCAGCTCGACTACATCGATCTCTATCAGCTGCACGGCTTCGACCCGCTCACACCGTTCGAGGAATCGCTGTCCGCTTTGAACGATCTGGTGCGTTCGGGCAGGGTGCGATACGTCGGCCTCTGCAACATGGCCGCCTGGCAAATCATGAAGTCATTGAACATATCGGAACGCAAGGGCTTCGCGAAATTCGTCAGCGTGCAGGCCTACTACACGATCGCGGGGCGCGATCTGGAACGCGAAATCGTCCCGCTGCTGGAGGATCAGAATCTGGGCCTGATGGTTTGGAGCCCACTGGCGGGCGGCCTACTCACCGGCAAGTACAAGGCCGCGGACGACAAGGGACCCAGCGGAGCGCGCCGCACGACGTTCGATTTTCCGTTGGTCGACAAGGAAAGGGCGTTCAAGTGCATCGACGCCATGCGTCCGATCGCGCAGCAACGCGAGGTGTCCGTGGCGCAGATTGCTCTCGCATGGATATTGAGTAAACCCTTCGTCAGCACCGTGATCGTCGGCGCCAGGTCGATGGATCAGCTGCGCGACAACATCGCCGCGTCGCGCGTCACGCTCACCGCGGCGGAAATCAAGTCGCTGGATGAGGTGAGCCAATTGCCTGCGGAATATCCGGGATGGATGCTCGCCTTTCAGGGGCAAGCTCGCCTCAAGCCGCCTTTCAAAGAATGATCCGACTTGCCGGCGAATGCGCAATGAGAATGCGAACTAAATCGCGTGATCTCGCTCCAAGACTCTCGAGGACGAGACATGCAACCGAAGCGATCGATTCACAATGTCAAGAAGTGTGAGCTTGCACGCGCATTGCTTTGCACAGCGTTGACTCTTTGCGCGACATTCGCGCCCGGCATCGCGGGCGCGGCGTTGGGCGAGCCCGAGACTTCGGTCCGATCCGATTTGGAACAACTGCACGGCTCCGCCAAGATTGCCGAGCGCGCAAACTTTCGCATGCACGAAATGCAGTTGCCCTCCGGGACGCTGGTGCGCGAGTTCGCGGCTGACGGCAGGGTGTTTGCCGTGACATGGACAGGGCCCACCATCCCCAATCTGCGGCAGATCTTGGGGCGCTATTTCGATAATTACGTGGCGGCGGCGGGAGCCAACCGCCTGGGACACCATCACTTGCAAATCCATCAGGATGATTTCGTGGTGCAGTCGGGCGGCCACATGCGCGCGTTTTCGGGACTCGCGTACCTGCCGCCGGCTCTCCCCGGCGGGTTGAAGCTGGAGGACCTTCACTGATGGTCAAAGGTGCGCGTGGGGACGTGCCGTGCTCCGCGTGGCGATTGGGTCTCTGCGCGGCCCTCTGTGCGCTGGAACTTTCCTGCGGCGGCGGCGGTGCAGGCGACGCCGGCAGTTCCGCGGCGTCAGGCTCAGGTGCGGCGCCGAGCGGCGCCAATGTGGTCGGCATCGTGGTCGACGCGGGCCCGACCAGCACGAGCCCCGATGTCAATACGCTGTTCACCACCGTCACGGTGTGTCTCCCCGGCACCACGAGTTGCCAGACGATTGACCACATCCAAGTGGACACCGCGTCCTACGGGCTGCGCATCTTGGCGTCCGTGCTGACCATAGGCTTGCCGGTGCAAACGGTCTCGAACGGCGGCTCGCTGCTCGAGTGCACCCAATTCGTGGACGGCTACAGCTGGGGTCCGGTTGCGCTGGCGGACGTGCAGATTTCGGGTGAAACCGCGGGCTCGGTGCCGGTCCAAGTCATCGGCGCCGCGAACTTCTCGAACGTTCCCGCGGCCTGTTCAAGTACCGGGACGGCGGAAGACACCGTCGCGCAGTTCGGAGCCAACGGCCTCTTGGGTGTAGGCGTTTTTGCGCAAGACTGCGGGTCGGCTTGCGCCGGCGTTGTTGACAACGGGAATTATTATGCGTGCACTTCGACGCAATGCCAGCCGACGACGGCCGCGCTCGCAAGCCAAGTGGTGAACCCGATCACGCTGTTCGCCGCCGACAACAATGGCGTGATCATTCAACTGCCGAGCGTTGCCGCGCAGGGAGCGGCGACGGTCACGGGTTATCTGATCTTTGGCATCGACACACAGGCGAACAATAAATCCGGCAGCCAATCGGTGCTCACTCTCGACCCGAATACGGGGTTCTTCGAGACGAACTACGGCGGCCAAACCTTGACGCAGAGTTTTCTGGATACAGGCTCGAACGCCTTTTTCTTCAACGATTCGAGCATTGTTAAATGCACCGATCCCAACCTCGATGCATTTTATTGTCCGGCCGGCGCGCAGAGCCCAACGGCGACCCTGGAGGGGCAAAACGCCGCGTCCGCGACGCTGACCTTCAGCGTCGGCAATGCGGAAACGCTCTTGAGCAACGAGCCGAACTTCGCGGTATTCCCCGGGCTTGCCGGTCCCTATATCGGGGCTACCGCCACCTTTGACTGGGGATTGCCATTTTTTCTTGGCCGAACCGTTTACTCGGCGGTGGAGAACGCCACGACCGCCGTCGGCACCGGCCCTTACGTCGCCTTCTGAGCGCTCTACCCCACGTTCCACAGGCAGGATAGACTGTCCTGAATGACTACTACTCGGTCTTTCGCGGCGGCTTCCGGGAAGGCTAGCCCGGCGGCGCTGCAACTCGATTATTTGTCTTCCGATTGGATTGCATCCCAGTCTCCCGCCTGGTGGCAGAACGTTCTGGGGGTCGTCGGGTTCGAGAAACTGCCGGCCATTGAGGCGTCTCGAGTACCCATAGCCGCCAGCATGACACCGTCGCTGGGGGCGCACGACGCACTCTGCGAGGTCTGGCGGGTCGCGGGACCTGGGGTTCGGCTGTCGAACGGCGCCGCGCAGCGGGGACGCGTGCGGTATCGTTTCTGCGAGGATCTGCTGTTCGGCTCCGTCGCCATCGACGAGCGGCTGCTCGAAACGGGAAGCCGAGGCACTTGCGAGGAGGTTGGCGTCGACGCGGGGGCGCTGCTTTTGGCGACCGATATCGCCTACCGGGAGATCTTCGGGGTGCTGCGGGAAACCGAGCATCGGCATTTGATCCGCGTTTGGAATTATCTGCCCGAAATCAACCGGGAAGCCGACGGCGACGAGCGCTACCGGCTGTTCAATTCCGCGCGCCAATTGGCGTTCCGCAAGTCGGGTCAGGCGACCGTGGGCACGGTCCCTGCGGCGAGCGCTGTGGGCTCGCCGGCAGGGAGCCCGATTTCGATTTATTTCCTCGCCGCTCGATACCCGCCCACAATGATCGAAAATCCGCGGCAGACGAGCGCTTATCACTATCCGCCCGAGTATGGCCGGCATAGCCCGATCTTTTCGCGAGCTTGCGTGCTGCACGAGTCGACCGGGACCAATTTGTTCGTCTCCGGGACCGCGAGCATCGTCGGTCATGCAACCATTCACCAGGGCGACGTCGGCGCACAGACCCGAGAGACGATTGCCAACATCCGCGCGCTCTTGGACGAGGTCAACCGCGTGGTGGGAGCCGCGCGCTACGCCCTCGACGGACTCAAGTTCAAGGTTTACGTGCGGCAGCCATCCGACTTGAGGGCCATCGAAGGGGCGCTGGCGAGGTCGCTCAAGTCCTCGACGCCGATCGTGTACCTGCGGGCGGACGTTTGCCGCGAGGATTTGTTGGTGGAGATCGAAGCGACCGGCGCATCGGATAGCCGAGCCGCCGCATTGAGTAAACTCGTTTAGCAACGACGCCCGAACGGGCGTGCCAGGAATTTGCAATGACTATCGCAACAGCGGACAAACCCGTTCACGCATTGCTCGCCAAGCATTATCGATGGGAGGAAGTGCCGCTCGAAAAACTAAAAGGCAACCTCACGCGACGGCTGATCACGAGCGACCGCATGATGATTGCTCATATTCATCTCAAGAAGGACGACGATGTGCCTCGGCATTCGCACGAGAACGAGCAGATCACCTACGTACTCGAGGGCGCCCTGCAATTTCGACTCGGCGAGAACGGCGAGCGCGAGGTGATCGTGCGAGCAGGTGAGGTGCTCGTAATCCCGTCGTACCTGCCGCACAGCGCGCTGGCACTCGAGGATACCCTCGACGTCGACGTGTTCAATCCGCCGCGGCAGGATTGGCTCGCGGGCACTGATGCTTACCTGCGCCGCTGAGGCGACGGCGCTGCGACCCTGCCGCGCAGGCATGACGTTCGCGCTGCTGTGTCTCACGGGATGCGGCGGCGGCGGCGCGAGCCACCTCTCGCCGCCGACCTACACGATAGGGGGCTCCGTCTCGGGTCTTGCGGCCGGGCAACAGGTTGTTTTGACGGACAACATGAGCGACTCGCTCACCGTGAGCGCGAACGGCACGTTCACGTTCAAGATCGCGGTTGCGGCCGATGGCAGCTATTCGGTGAACGTAGCGACCCAGCCGGCGGGAGTCACCTGCAGGGTCACGAACGGCTCGGGTTCCATGGTCATGAGCGACGTGACGACCGTCACGGTGATCTGCAGCGCGCCGCCGCGGTACGCCTATGTCGTGAACAACGGCGACCAGACAGTCTCGCAGTACACGGTCTCCGCGATGGGCGGGCTCACTCCGATGAATCCCGCAACCGTGGCGACCGGAACCTCCCCCCAATCGGTCACGGCCGATCCGCTGGGCCGCTATGTCTATGTGGCGAACAAGCAAGACAATACGGTGTCGCAGTACACGATCGGGGCCGGCGGTGTGCTCGCGCCCATGACTCCGCCAACGATCACGACCGGAAACCAGCCGTGGGCAGTGGCTGTCGATCCGGCCGCCTCTCATGCCTATGTGCTCAACAGCGCGGATCGGACCATTTCCGAGTACACGATCGGGGCCGGCGGCGCATTGACGCCCGCGGTCCCGGCGAACGTCGTGGCGACGGGTACCCAACCTTGGGGCATCACCATCGATCCGGCGGGCCATTACGTTTATGTCGGTAACAGCAAGGACAACACGGTTTCGCAATACGCCATCGGCGCCATGGGCGCACTCATGCCGCTGAGCCCGCCCACCGCTCTCTCGGGAGCATTCCCCAGCGGCATCGCCGTCAACCCGACCAGCCTCTACGCGTATGTGGCGGACCTCACCGACAACACCGTTTCCCAGTACAGCATCGGCACGGACGGAGCGCTGTCGCCGCTCAACCCCGCGACCGCCCTGACGAACGGCACGCAACCCGTGTATGTCGCCGTGGATCCCGGCGGGGCGAACGCTTATGTGGCCAATAACTTCGTCTTGGGCGCGGGCACCATTTCACAGTTCAAAATCGGGTCGAACGGAGCGCTCACGCCGGCCGCCGCGGTCAACGCGGGGAAGGGTCCGGCATGGATCGCCATCGAACGGACCGGGCAGTACGCGTACGTGACGAACATCTCCGACAACACGGTGTCGCAGTACGCCATCGGTACGGACGGGTCGCTGACGCCGCTGAGCGTGCCCACCGTCGCGACGGGAACCAAGCCATTTGCCGTCACGATCGTCCATTGACCCTTTCGGGTTTGCGCGCCCTCGCGCCGCCTCCCATCGTGCCATTTGCTTGAAGTTCCGAAAGACGACTAGAATCAGCATCGGCGCGGGCGTCGTATAATGGTAATACCCAAGCTTCCCAAGCTTGAGCCGTGGGTTCGATTCCCATCGCCCGCTCCACTCTCCTTTCCGAAGAAGCTCAGGTGGATTTCACCTAATCAGCTTCTTCAGCTCTCGACACGCGCCCGGCTCCTGGCTCGTCAGCGGATATTGCATTTCATAAGTTCGGTGGTTGCATCCCGCACATTACCATGGTAATGTATCTTTCATGGCAATCGCACAATCAAGGCTAACCGCGCAGGGTCAGATCTCCGTGCCTGCCGAGGTTCGCAAGAAACTCGGCGTGGGACCCGGTTCCGTCCTCGAATGGGAGGAGCAGGATGACCAAGTCGTAGTTCGCAGGGCAGGCCGGTATACGTCGGATGACATATACCAGGCGCTCTTCCCGCAAGGAGCGGCTAAAAAGGGACCTGCGGATGTGAAAGAGGGAGTTCGACAGTACATCCGCAAGCGGCATGCGCGCCGTTGATACGAATGTCTTGGTGCGGCTCGTCGTGCGCGACGATCCGAGCCAAGTCCGTGCGGCGGAAGAGTTCATTGGAAGTGGTGCGTGGGTATCACAACTGGTGCTGGCCGAGACCACCTGGGTACTCGATGCCGTATACGAGCGTTCGGCAGACCAAATCGCAACCGCTCTTGATATGCTCCTAAATCACGAGCACCTGTCGGTGCAGGACGCCGATGTGGTGAGCGCAGCGACGGAGAACTTCAGAGAACGACCGGCTCTTGGGTTTTCCGACTGCCTCATGCTGGAGATCGCCCGAAAAGCTGGGCACCTGCCACTGGGTACATTCGATCGAAACCTCGCAAAGCTCGAGGGCGCGGAACGCCTGCGACAGTAGTTGCAGCCCGCCGCACACCTGCCTGGCTAGAGCTTAGAACCCGCAATTTCCTGGATTCGCTGCATCGATGCGCCGACTGTCGCGCGCCGGAACGATCTGGAACGCCTCGGTAACCAGGCGCTCCTTGCCTTCATTGCGCACCATGTGCACATGCCCGCCGCCGGCGTCTATGAAGCCGGTTCCTACCGGGTATCTTGTGGCTCTCGTGGTGGCCCTCGGTACTTGTCCCGCTGAGGACGCGAATCGTTCTCGAAGAACGATCGAGTGAAATGACTTGTGAAATCCTTCGGCGGCGTCGCCAACGCGGCGCGGGGCCAACTCAGCATGGACGCTGCGACGCAATCCAGGATCCCTCCACCTGCTGCAAACAAAGACGCCGAGCTGTGGCGCGCATATGGACTTCCTTTCAGCAAGCAGCCCGGGACGGCCCGGGCTCTCTTGCCAGTAGCTACGCCGTCAGGTGCAATCGTTGTGTAGCACGCCCGTAGGAGGTCCCGTAACGCAGGGAACGGCGCGCAGATACTCATAGATGGCTCGCAATTCGTGTTCCGTCATGTGCCGCAATCCAGGCCAGGGCATGATTTGCAGCAAATCCCCATTGAAGGGCAGGTTGGCTGGGTAGCAAGTCGTGCTGGCTGTAATCGTCGGGTCTGAACAGTTCGGATGCAAATGATCCAGGTCGGCGCCTGTCTGGATGATCCAGCGGAACTCCTCGAAGGTGCGGCCCCCCTCGGGCAGCCCGGTCTTGTCGGGGGTGAGATTACGGGAAACGATCAGCGGCGCTCCCGGTGCCTGTTGCGGGAAGACTCTGCCGCCTCCGAGGTAGGTGACCTGGTTGATGACAGTGGGCTGGTTACCTTTGAAGTAGGGGTTTCCGCCCTTGGCGAATTCAGTAGCAGGACCAGCAGAATGGCAGGTGTTGCAATGGTCAATCACGTTGACCAAGTAGCTGCCAAGTCCCACCAATTCAGGATTCTTGCCCGCCAGGTTCAGTGGAACCGGTGCGATCTCAAAGCCAATGCGAATTCTCGATTGCTCGCTGTCGTCATCGGCTAGCGCCCGCGAGGTCCCAAACAAGGTCCCAATAGCAACCGCCACAGCAAACGCGGTTCCCGCCGTCAGAGCGGTCAGTACCTTTTTGACGTTCATAGCAATTCTCCCAGAGGTAGTTTCCGGTGCTACAACAGCACCGACAAACGCAGGGTCGAACCAGATGAGCGTTCCGGCAAGCTGCAAAGCACGGCAAGCCGCAAAAACGCAGTGCCCGCCGTGCAATACCGTCGATTGCCGCTCCCGGGATTGCGTGCAAGAATCGCTTGCACTTGTCTGCCGATGGGCTGGGGCGCCATTTGGACAATTCCGAAAACGGCGCAAGCGCCGCATCGATTCCGGGCCAGCAGCGGGACCGGCTCGACTCATGGAAGAAAATCGCCTCGTATCTCAAACGCGATGTCAGTACCGTGCAGCGCTGGGAGCGGCGCGAAGCGATGCCGGTGCACCGCCATCTGCATGATAAACAGGGTTCGGTTTTTGCTTTTCGCTCGGAACTCGACGCCTGGTGGGAGAGCCGGCGTGTTCGGCTCGCGGAGGACGCGGATGAGGCGGATCGACCCGTACCAAACCTATCGACGGCCAGGGCGTCGCCAACCACCGCACCGCGCATTACGGCAATTCGATGGGTGCTGTTGGCCCTCGGCGCCGCAGCCGTGCTGATCACCGCAGCGGCGGCCTGGTTCGCCGCGGAAACGGAGTACTTTTGGAGTAGTCCGCTGGCCAACGCCAAATTTACCCCCTTTTTGGACTTCACTGGTGCCGAGCAGGCGGCGGCAATCTCTCGCGACGGGAAGTACGTGGCATTTCTGGCAGACCGGGAGGGGCAAATCGATGCGTGGGTCAGCGCAGTGGGCAGCGGCACCTATCGAAATTTGACGCATGGCGACGTACGCGACCTTGTCAATCCGTCGATCCGTTCACTCGGTTTCTCGGCGGACTCATCGCTGGTATCAATCTGGACCCGGCGAGCGGACGGCTCACAGCCCGGCGACGTGAATATTTTGGCCGCGCCGATTGTCGCCGGTCCGCTGCGGCCGTATCTGCGGGAGGCCGCCGAGTACGATTGGTCCCGCGACGGCAAGCGGCTGGTATATCACACGACTGCCCCCGGCGATCCGCTGTTCGTGCGGGAGCCAGGAAATCTCGGTGGCGGCGGGGACCGCAGGATCTATGTGGCCTCGGCGGGGGTGCATTGCCACTTTCCGCTGTGGTCTCGCGACGATGCGTTCATCTATTTCGTTCGCGGTGTGCCGCCCGATGATTGGGACATCTGGAGGATTCAACCATCGGGCGCCGGGCTCGAGCGAATCACGAACCACCACGCCCGCGTAACCTATCCCGTGATGCTCGATCGGCGCACGGTGGTCTACCTTGCGACCGATGCGGGCGGGTCCGGGCCATGGATATATGCCGTGGACGTCGAGCGGCGCCTTCCACATCGCATCAGCTTCGGGCTCGAAAACTATACATCACTGGCAGCGAGCGCCGACGGCAAGCGTCTGGTCGCAACGACCGCCAACTCCCGCGCGAGCCTGTGGCGCCTACCTCTCGTCGAGGATCGCGCCGCAGCGGGCGGCCCAACGCTCGTGGCAGCGAATGCCCTCACTCCGCGGCTGGCTGCGGATTTGCTTTTATACGTGGCATGGCGCGGCGAACGACAAGGCATTTGGGCGCTGACGCACGGAACCACTCGCGAGATCTGGAGCAGCGCCCATTCGCGTATCGTCGGAGGGCCGGCCATCACACCCGATGGGCGATACACCGTATTCTCGGTTGATGACCGCGGCAGGTCGCTGCTATACCTGATGGACACTGACGGCTCGCATCTTAAGATCCTGGCCGATTCGCTTACATTGCGGGGCAATCCGGCCTGGGCACCCGATGGCCAATCGGTCGTATCCGCGGCGGTCCGGGGCGGCGAGCCGCGTCTGATGCGCATTTTCCTCAATGGCGACTCACCGCTGCCCCTGGTGTCGGAATATTCCATTGATCCCGTGTGGTCGCCGGATGGTCGATTCCTCGTCTATTCAGGGGCGGATGTCGGCACGACCTTTCCTTTGCGAGCCGCAGCTGCCGATGGCCGTCCGTATCCTCTGCCGAGCGTGATGCTGACACGCGGCGCGCGGCGGGTCGCATTTTTTCACGGCCCGGAGACCCTCGTGATTCTCGGCGGCGAAATCGGCCGCAAGAATTTTTCGCTCCTCGATCTTAGAACGGGAGCTCGGCGGCTACTCGCCGACCTTCCGGCGGACTTCGTCATCCGCGACTTCGATATTTCAGCCGATGGCTCGGCAATAGTGTTCGATCGCGAACAGGTGAGCTCGGATCTGGCATTGATCGAGCGAATGCATTGAGTATGAGAAGCGTTCGGCGCCTCAATCGCGGCTAGCAGGAATCGGCTAGACTGAAAACACGCGGTTTTCGGCAAGGTGCGATATCGGCCGCGGGAGGGGTATGTCAGCCGCGCTGGTGATTGTCTATGTCTGCCTCGTGTCGGTCGAGGTTGCCGTCGTGGTCGCCTGGGTACTTGCGACGCGCAGGCATCGGTGGCCGGTCCGGCCGTCCATTGGCGACGTCGTGATCGGCGGCGTGACGAGCTTCCTCGACACGCTCGGTATCGGGAACTACGCGCAGATCACGGCGTTGTTCAAACTGCGCGGGCACCCGCCGGACGAGCTGATCCCGGGCACACTGAACGTGGGCAATGCCGTGGGGATCCTGTTCAGCTCGGCGCTCTTTATCACGACCGTCCAGGTCGAGCCCACACTCCTGATGGCAATGGTCATCAGTGCCGGGGCCGGCGCCTGGATCGGCGCCGGTATCGTTAGCCGAATGCGCCGCCGCGTGATCCAGGTGTTCATGGGCGTGGCGCTGCTGCTCGCCGCCGCGTTCTTCACGATGACCAACCTCGGCATCATCCCGCCGACCGGTTCGGCGATGGAGCTCGTCGGTTGGCGGTTCGCTTTGGCAACCGTGGTAAATTTCGTCCTAGGCGCGCTCATGTGCGTCGGAATCGGCAACTATGCGCCATCGATGGCGCTGCTCGCATTTCTTGGAATGCACCCGATCGCCGCCTACCCCATCATGATCGCAAGCGACGGTGTGCTGATCCCGGTGGCGAGTCTCGGGTTCCTGCGGTCCGGCCGCTTCGCACCTGCGGTTGCGGTCGGGCTCACGCTCGGCGGAATCGTCGGCACCATCGCCGCGTTTCCCCTCGTTAAGATGCTTGGCGATCACCTTACGCTGATGCGCTGGGTCGTCACGGGCGTCATAGCGTATGCGGCCATTGCAATGCTCCGCTCCGCCCGCGCATCTCAGCCCGACGCGGCGGTGCCGGTGCGGCTCGACTAGAAGAAGAAACGCGGCCCCGTCACCCGTCAAGAAGCCCTAAGCCTACGCACGGCAAATATGTGCAGCCTTTAGTCATCGTCCCTTCGGAACAAGAAACCGAGACTGACAGGCATTGCCGTCAGCAACCATCCGGCTACGAAGGCGGGTGAGCGGCCCGCATGCCGGAATGAGTCGACGATTCGGCGAGGATGCAACATTGGCAGGCCTCCACGGCATCGGAGTCGAGCAGTCTTCCGGCCATTTCATGCAATTTCTCGAGGACAAAATCCGCGGGCATTCCGGGGCGATATGCTCGGTTCGACGCCATCGCATCGTATACGTCGGCAACCGACAGTATTCGCGCCTCCAGCAAAATGCCATCGCCGGACAAACCGCGTGGATAACCGCTTCCGTCAAGCCGTTCGTGATGTTGGTAGGCGATCTCCGCGATGGGCAATGGAGATTGGAGGTGTTGAAGAATACCGTACCCAATGGCGCAGTGCGTTTGAATCAGGGCGTACTCGGTATCGGAGAGAGCGCCTGGTTTGCCAAGTATCTCCGCCGGCAAAGCAATCTTGCCAATGTCGTGGACGATTGCGGCCAGACGAAGAACCTCAAGTCGTTGTGGATCCAAACCCAGCTGCGCGCCAATCGCGACGGCCAGCTTCGCAACGCGATCTTGGTGTTGTACCGTGTACGGGTCCCGATAACCGTGGGCGGCCGAAAGAATCGCGATGCTTGGACTGAATGATTCAACATGCGCGTGTAGATCTCCCCTCCTGACGTCCATGATTGACCTCGTCGCCGCTAGGCTTTCAACGGGATTCCTGCTGTACAGAAACAGCTTGTCGGCTGAAAACGAACCCGCTTGAACCTCTTGTTGGCGTTTCCGGCCATTCAGAGAGTTGAGACACATTAATTACGCGTATTGGTGCTAAGCAGCAGCACAGACCCTGAGCGCGTTCAAGGAAAGCGCGATTCGCACATCGATCTGCGACTGACCGAGAAGTAGGTCGCCCGCGCTGCTGAATCACTCCTTGACGTGCAAGGAGTGATTCCCGGTTTATCGGTCACAGTATTAGTCGTGGTCGTGGTGCTCCCAGTGCGGATTCCACTTCCTGTCGCTGTACTCGTAGTGGCACCTGTCCCCATCGGAGTCGCAAACCCAACGGCCCGGACGGCTATATATATTGTTCTTGCTGTATTCCGACTGGCGCCAACATCTGTCCCCGTCGTTGTCGCAAGTAATGCGCACGCAATGATCGCCGTCCGCGTCGCAGCGCTCGTACGTATGAGCAAGAGCCCTCGTTGAGAGAGAGGACAATGTCAAGAAGCCAGCTGCCGCAATAAGGAGATGCTTGGAATGGTGGAACATGTTCGCCTCCGAGAAGATGAAGCCAATGTGGGCTAGTATCCCCCCAGCTCAAATCACGGTAATCGGCAAAGTCCGATTCGTTCGTAGGACATTCACTCGTCGCAACACTCGGCGCGGCCCACGTAAGCCGACGGATTGACAACGATGCCGATCTCGAGCGACGGTGCGACTGCTCGGACGGGCGGCAGAATATTGTCGGGAGTGAAGGAATGGCACCTGAAATCGATCGACGGCGCTTCGTCGCGCTGCTGACCGGCGGCGCGTTGAGCCGGACGATCTTTGCCGGCGCGAGCGCATCAACAACCACAGAGCTACGCATAGGTGCTGCGCGGCTGCAGAGTACGCTGGAACAGTTGAGCACGTTCGGCCGTCCTGCCGGCGGCAGCTTCGCAGACGGAGTAAGCCGTGTTGCTTATTCCGATTCGGATGTCGCGGGCCGTGCATATGCAATGGGACTCATGCGCGATGCGGGACTAAATCCGCAGATCGACGCCGCGGGCAACATCACCGGCGGACGCGCTGGAAGCGACATGTCGCTCAAGCCGATTGTCATGGGATCGCATATTGATTCCGTTCCCAACGGCGGAAATTTTGACGGTGCCGTCGGCTCGATGGCTGCCATCGAAGTTGTCCGTACGCTGAAAGACCGGCGGGTCGCCCTACGTCATCCGCTTGAGGTAACGGTCTGGTCGAACGAGGAGGGCGGTCCGATCGGGAGTGGCGCGGTCGTCGAGACCGTGACCCCCGGGACCCTGGATCGGCGCTTCAACGGAATCAGCATGCGGGAGGGTCTGCGCAAGATCGGCGGGGATCCAGACCGGATTGCGCTGGCGCGGCGCGCGGCGGGTTCCCTGCACTGTTATCTGGAGTTGCACGTCGAGCAAGGCGGCTTTCTTGAGAAGGCGGGTATCCCGATCGGGGTTGTCGACGGCATAGTGAGCATCGACGATTACGATGTCGAGGTTCGAGGTTTCGCGAATCATGCAGGCACGACGGCCATGGGGGAGCGCCGGGACGCACTCTTGGCAGCCGCTAAATTGGTCGAGGCGGTGCGAGAAATCGTCACACGCTTGCCGGGCCGGCAGGTCGGGACCGTCGGGCGATTCGAAGTGTTCCCGAATGCACCCAATGTCATTCCCGGGCTGGTAAAGCTCTCAATCGAGTTTCGCGATCTCTCTGCCGAGACCGTCGCGCGCCTCGCCGCTGAGGTTTCTGAGCGGGCCCAGCAAATCGCCAAACAAACCGACACTGAGGTTTCGATTAGCCGCGTGGGGCATGAGGATGCGGCCCTTGCCGATCCGGGCATACAGCGGCAGATCGAAACCGCGGCAGCCGCCCTTGGGCTGAAAACCATGCACATGCCGAGCGGTGCGGGCCACGATGCGCAAAACCTGGCGAAACTCGGGCCGATGGGCATGATTTTCGTGCCGAGCATCGGCGGCGTCAGTCATTCGCCCAAAGAGCTTTCGCGGTGGCCGGACTGTGCAAACGGCGCCGACGTGCTGCTGCGGACGGTTCTGAGGGTTGATCGCACTTAGCTACTAAGCAGTCCCTGCGCGGGCGTTCCGGCCAAGAGTTGGCGCGGGCACGGCAGCTAGTGCTTGCTGCGCTTGAGAGCCGATGGCGAGGTGCCGAGTATCCGCAGAAAGCTGCGGCGCATCCGTTCGGCGTTACGGAAGCCGCTCGAGCGTGCAATCAGTTGATTGGATCGGCCGCCGCTTTCAAGGGCGGCGCGCGCAGCCTCGAGGCGCAGTCGTTCCACGGCCTTGCCGGGGCTCACGCCGATCTCTGCCCGGAACACGCGTGCAAAATGCCGCGGACTCATGCAACTCATCCGCGCCAGATCGATGACGCTCAGTCGCTTCGAAAGATTGCCGCGCACGTGATCCAGGAGCGGGGCGAAGCGTCCGTCGGCGCGCTCCATTTCCAGCAGCGCGGAGAATTGCGATTGGCCTCCGGGGCGGCGGTAGTAGACCACCAGTTGCTGCGCCGTCTGCCGCGCCACGAGTTGCCCGAGATCCTCGGCGATCAGCGCAAGCGCCAGATCAATGCCGGCGGTGATGCCGGCAGAGCTCCAGATCTTGCCGTCCTTGACGAATATTCGATCCGGATCCAAACGCACCCTGGGAAATTTCCGCGCGAAATCCGCGGTTCGGCTCCAATGCGTGGTGGCACTCTTGCCGTCGAGGATACCGGCGGCGGCAAGCACGTACGTACCCGAACACACGGTTGCGAGGCGCCGAGTCTCCCGGGCGCACGTCAGCACAAAACGCCGAGTCGCGCGGCAACCGGCCGCCGCCCGCGATCCGTCGCCGCCTGAAATGACCAGGGTATCGATATCCCTCGCGCGGCCGCGGGCGGCCGCATGCAGCGAGATGCCGGAAGAGCTGGCGATGAATCCCGGCTCGACGGCGATGACACGCAAATGATAGGAACCCGGCCTGTGACGTTCGGCGATCTCGAACGCGGCGATCGGGCCGGCCGCATCGAGCAGCTGAAAGCCCGGATAGATCAAAAGCGCTACCCGGCGCGTCATGGCAGAAATAGGTGGAATCTTGTCATTTACGCCAAGAGCGTAGTGAGCGATGCTGCCGGCGTCAACCTTTGGCGAGCGATGCAAAAATGAGCACCGACTTCCCCGTCGTATTCGCGCTTTACCCCGACGTTACCCAATTGGACTTCACCGGGCCGTTCGAAGTCTTTGCGCGGTTGCCCGGCGCCAAGTGCCTCCTCGCCTCCGCGCAAGGCGGGATCATTCACGGCAACGGGGGCATCGCGTTCGCGGATGTGGTGCGGCTCAGCGACGTCTCCGAGTGCGCGCTGCTGTGTGTGCCGGGTGGCTTCGGATGCGTTGCCGCAATGGAGGATCAGCTCTACTTGGGCCAGATTCGCCGTCTGGCAACCACGGCGCGGTACGTCACTTCGGTCTGTACCGGCTCCTTGGTGCTTGCGGCCGCCGGACTGCTGGCCGGCAAACGTGCGGCGTGCCATTGGGCGTGGCGCGACTCGCTCGCCGCGTTCGGCGTGACGCCCGATCCTGCAAGGGTGGTGCGCGATGGCAAGGTGATTACGGGCGGCGGCGTGACCGCCGGCATCGACATGGCACTCGCCGTCATGGCAGAGATCGCGGGCGCGGACTACGCGCAAACCGTACAGCTTGCCATCGAGTACGCTCCGGACCCCCCGTTTGATTCCGGCCGCCCCGAGCGGGCGCGGCCCGAGATCGTCGCGGCCGCAAGGAAACGCCTCGATTCGATGCGCGGTCTTCGCGATGCGGCCGTGTTGCGCGCCGCCGCCTCGCTGGCGCGCGCCCAGCGCTAGTCGGCGACGCCTGAATGTCCAATCGCGGCCGCCAGGATGCTGACGGTGAAGCGCTTCATGGTCGACTGAACTTCAGGATGAACTGATCGGTTCGCCCTTGAATCGAAGGATCGAAGACCCCGGCTGTGTGCGGATCCGCCGGATTGCCGAGGATGGCGCTCTCGCCTTCGAACTTGAAGCCTGCGGCCTCAACTTCGCGGCGAACCGTGGAGGGCTCGATGCGGTGCAGAGTATCGGTCACATCGGCCGGCGATCCTTTGGCCGCGACGTGGTCCAGGACGACGTAGAGCCCGCCGGGTTTGAGCGCCGCATAGACCGTCCGGTTGAACGCCGCCATGTTCACGGGCCCCATGAAGCTGTCGTGCAGGTCGTGGTAATTCTGAGAAATCCAGAACACATCGAGCTTCTCAGGATACTTCGCGGCGTCCAGCGCCGAGGCGAAAGTCACGGTGAGATTCGGATGCGTGACCGCGTAGGTTTGAAGCTCGGCAATACCCTTGACGATGTTGGGGTATTTGAACAAGGCGCTCGGCACGCTCGCATACACGTGGCCGCTTTGACCCGCAACGTCGGAGAAAAGCCTGCTGAAGTAGCCGGCCCCGGCAGCATAGTCGGCAATTTTATCGCCGGGTTTGACGCCCGCAAACGCCAGCGTCTGCGCCGGCTTGCGGTTGACGTCGCGGTCGGTGTCGCTCGCGGGACGCAATGGATCGGCGACGGCTGCGGCAATCGCCTCACTCGGCGGCTCAGCCGCGCGGGCGCCGTTCGCAAACGAGCCGGCCGCGAGCAGCGCGAGGACCGCATAGGGCATTTTCAGAGACGTATGTAGCATGCTTACTCGCTGGCTGCTCCGAGCATTTGAGGCGGCGACCGGCGAAACGGGGCGGTCGATGAGCATTGTGGCGTTGGCAACTCTTCGCTGAAGAGCCACTTGGGAGAAAAGCAGCTGGGCCGCTTTTCGATCACTTCGGATGATGCGTCGCTACAGCGAATTCACTCGCTGTGCGCCGCGCGCGGCCGCACCTGCGCGTCCAGCCAGTTACGGATTTCGAGCAGCCGCAGCGTCTCGATGCGCATGGCGGGGCCCAGGCCGTGCTTCCAGAGCAACGCCGTGTCGGTTGGGTTCTCCTGCAGGCTGCGAAGTTCGGCGGCAAATGCTGCGAGCGCCGGCGCGTCCGCAAACATCCCTTCCCTGACCAGCGTCTCGCCATAGCGATCCGCCGCGGCTGCGATGTCGCGGTAGTCGTACTCAGGGTGGTACTGCACGCCCCAGATGGTGCCTCGTCCGTGCGCGAATGACGCGGCTTGCACTCCGAAATCATTGTCGGCAAGTATTTTGGCGCCCCCCGGCAACGAGGCGATTTCGTCGCGGTGTACGGTAGGCGCCTCGAATGCGGCCGGCTTGCCGGCGAACAGGCGGTGCTCGCGCCCGGCATCGTTGAGCACAATGCGCCGGGCGAACCCGAACTCACGGCCGCGCGGGTTGGCGCGAACCTCGCCGCCAGCGGCCGCAACCGCTACCTGCAGTCCCCAGCAGCTGCCGAAGAACGGAACGCCGGCAGCGAAAACCGCTTGGGCGAGTTCGATCTGACGCGTCACCGGAGCGCCGCCGTTGTAGATGTTGAGCGCAGACCCCGTCATCGTGACGCCGTCGTAGTCGGGGAGGCCGACACCCACGGGAAACTTGGGATCGGCGTCGGCGCCGAGCGCGATGTCGATCTGCAGCAATGGATCGATCCGCCGCAGAATTTGCGCGTACCCGGTGCCCGAGTCATAACCGAGCGCCGCGCGCTGGCGCGCGCGCATCTCCGCGACGTTGCCGTCGATGACCAGGATCCGCGCACCGGTCACGCGGCGCTGTCCACTGCGTCGAGCCGCCCGGCGACCGCGGCACGAAAGATGTGCTCCAAATGCCCGGCATTGACCGGGATCGGGTTACCGCCCGCGGATGGGTCGATCTCGGCCTCCCGGCCGATGATCGCGGCTTTATCGGCATTGACCCCTATTTCGGCGAGCGAGTGCGGTATTCCGAGTTCGTTGCGCATCTCGAGCACCCACGCGTGAAATCCCTCGAAGCCGCCTTCAGGCAAGTTGAGTACGCGGGCGATGACCTCCGTCTTGCCGGCAATGGCGTTGCGGTTGAAGACCATGACGTACGGGAGAATGACCGCGTTCGTCAGGCCGTGGTGAGTATTGAACCACGACCCCACGGGGTGTGCTATGGCATGCACAGCGCCGAGACCCTTCTGGAAAGCAGTCGCGCCCATCGAGGCGGCGGCGAGCATCTGCGCGCGTGCTTCGATGTCCCTGCCGTCCGCATAGGCTCGCGGCAGGAAGCGGTGGATCAGCCGCATGCCCTCGAGTGCGATCCCATCGGCGAGCGGGTGGAATCCCGGCGCGCAGAAGGCCTCGAAGCAGTGGACGAACGCGTCGATTCCCGTGGCCGCGGTGATTGCAGGCGGCAGTGCGACGGTCAGCTCCGCGTCGGAAATGACGACGCGCGGCATCATTCGCGGATGAAAGATTATTTTTTTCTGGTGCGCTTCCTCGTTGAGAATGACGCCGGCTCGTCCGACTTCAGAACCGGTGCCCGCGGTGGTCGGAACCGCAACGATTGGTGCGATGCCGGCGGGGTCCGCGCGCGTCCACCAGTCGCCGACGTCCTCGAAATCCCACAGCGGGCGCTTCTGTCCCGACATGAATGCCACAACCTTGCCGACGTCGAGCGCGGACCCGCCGCCGAACGCCACCACTCCGTCATGACCCCCGGCACGGTACGCTAGA
The DNA here is from genome assembly GCA_035569355.1 of Steroidobacteraceae bacterium. Lineage (GTDB taxonomy): Bacteria > Pseudomonadota > Gammaproteobacteria > Steroidobacterales > Steroidobacteraceae > Bog-1198. The sequence continues at coordinate 17,182 of DATMNF010000137.1, read as the reverse complement.
AGACCCGCTGCGACGTGGCTGCTCGCGGGGTTGCCCCGCACGGCGCCGAATAGAGCCGCACCTTTCAGAGCGGCGAGCGCGCTTTTGATCATCGGGGCGCCGCTCAACCCCTCGTCGGTGACGATCAACGGCCGCTCGATGCCGGCCAGAGAGCACGCTGCGGCGAGTTCGGCGATCCGGCCAGGCCCTGCCCAGATTGTCGTCGGATAATTCCAGTTGCCGCGCAAATCTGATGTCATAACGCTACCTTGAAGTGATAGGACTTAGGCCGCGTCAACTGTTCAAAGCCGACGCTCGACAACGTGCAGCCGCGGCCTGAATTCTTGACGCCGGTCCAAGCGAGAGCGGGGTCGAGATAGTCGCAGCGGTTCAGGAACACCGTTCCCGTTTCGAGCGCATCGCCGAGCGCTTCAGCGCGCGCCGCATCCGCCGAAAAAATGGCGGCCGTCAAACCGAACTCGCTATCGTTCATCAAGCGCACCGCTTCTTCGTCCGAGGCGACCTTCATGATGCCCACGGCGGGACCGAAGGTTTCCTCGCGCATGATCGCCATTGAGTGGTCGACACCGACCAGCACCTGCGGCGCGAGATACGGCGTTCCGCGTGCCGACGCCGCGAAAGAAGCCTCGTCAATGAGTTGCCGCGCGCCGCGCGCGACGGCCTCTCGGACCTGGGAGCGGACCGCCTCGGCGGCGGAAGTACGCACGACGGGTCCGATGGTCGTCTGCGGATCGAGCGGCGATCCAAGGCGATATTTCTTTGTGAGCTCGACCACGCCTGCCACGAATTCGTCGTGGCGCGATGCCGCCACGTAGATGCGTTTGATGCCGCAGCAGGATTGGCCGGCATTGAAGAAGGCTCCGTCCGTCAGCGTTTCGACGGCGTGCGCAAGGTTGGCGTCGGCGCGCACGTACGCGGGGTCCTTGCCGCCGAGCTCGAGACCGGCGGTCGCAAACCCTGCGGCGGTTGCCGCAACGACTGCCCGTCCGCCCGCGACCGAACCCGTGAAGCAGACGCTGGCGACGCGTGGGTCGCCCATCAGGCGGGTCGTGTTGGCGTGCGAGAGATGGAGGTACTGAAATACGCCGTGCGGAACACCGGCGCTCGTGAACGCTTCGAGAAGACGCTCGGCGCACAGCGGCGTCTGGTGGGAATGCTTGAGCACCACCGCGTTGCCGGCGATCAGCGCCGGCAACACTGCGTTGACCGCCGTCAGGTAGGGGTAATTCCATGGCGCCACGACGACGACGACTCCGAGCGGCACGCGCTTGATCTGGCGCTTGAAGCCCGTCTTGTTGCCGGGCAGGATCGGGGCGAGCGCCTGTGGCGCCACCTTGAGCATGTAGCGGGCGCGTTCCTCGAAGCCGCGAATCTCGCCGGGCGCTTGACCGATGGGCCGTCCCATTTGCCAGGTGATTTCGGCCGCAATATCGGCCGCCTTGGCGACGAAGGCATCGACGGCCGTCGCGAGAATTTCGCAGCGAGCCGTCAAGGGCTGCGATGCCCACGCTAGTTGGGCGAGCCCCGCGGAGTCGAGCGCGCGATTGATGCCGGCGGCCGTCTCGAGCGGACGCTCGACGTAGATCCGGCCGTCGACGGGGCTGATCGTCTTCAGTGTATCGGTCATGCGTCGAACTCAAATGATTTCGAAATAGCGGGCAAGCTCCCAGTCGGTGATCGCCTTGCGGAACTCTCGCTCTTCCCATTGACGGGTGGCGGCGTAGTGCTCGATGAACGCATCGCCGAACAGTGTGCGCGCCGGCGTCGACGCCGCAAGACGCTCGGCGGCCTCGTAGAGTGTGGCGGGCAAGCGCCGGTGGGCTGGATGCTCGCGGTCGTACGCATTGCCCACGATCGCGGCGTCCGGTTCGATTCGCTGCTCGATGCCCCAGAGACCGGAACCAATCGCCGCGGCGAGAGCGATGTACGGATTGATGTCCGCCGCCGCAATCCGGTACTCGACGCGCTGGCTCGACGGACCGCCGCGGATCACGCGGAGCGCAGTCGTGCGGTTCTCAATCCCCCACCCGGCGGATGTCGGCGCCCAGTATCCCGGCACCAGGCGAGAGTAGCTGTTCACCGTGCCGGCGACCATGGCGAGCAGCTCCGGCATCAGGGCTTGCTGGCCGCCGACGAACCAACGCATCGTGTCCGACATCTCGTGCGGCTTGGCCGGATCATGGAACACGGTGCCGCCTTCCGGAGTGCGCAGCGAAATGTGTAGATGGCCGCTCTGGCCCGGAACGCTCGTGGACCACTTGGCCATGAACGTCGCCATGAGGCCATGGCGCTGCGCCAGGACCTTGGCAAAGGTTTTAAACAGCGCCGCGCGATCCGCAGCCTCAAGCGCATCGCAGTACGTGAGCGCAGCTTCGATAACACCCGGCCCCGTCTCGGTGTGCAGGCCCTCGATCGGAAATCGCATGGCCTGGGCCAGGTCCAGAAGCTCGTGATAAAGATCGGAGTGCACGGAACTTCTCAGGACCGAGTACCCGAAAGCTCCGGGCGTCATCGTCTTCAGGTGCCGATAGCCCTTGTCGCGGATGGATTGCGGCGTCTCCTCGAATAGGAAGAATTCGAATTCCGCTGCGGCGCTGACCGCGTACCCCAGGCCTGCGGCCCGCTCGAGCACGCGGCGCAGGGTGCCGCGCGGGCAGACCGCCTCGGCGGGGCCGGCAAACTCGCCAAGAAAGAGCGCGGTCTTCGGCTCGAACGGAATATCGCGGCGGGTTCCCGGCAGGAGCCGTACGGTTGCATCGGGATACGCCGTGTGCCAGCCGGTGAATTTCGTGTTGTCGTAGAGTTGGTCGTTGGAGTCCCAGCCGAGAATCACGTCGCAGAAGCCGAGATTCTTCTCGAGCGCCGATAGGAATTTCTCGCGGCTCAGATATTTTCCGCGCAGGACCCCGTCGGTATCGAACACGCCGATCTTGATGTGCTCGATGCCGCGTTCGCTCAGAAACTTGGCTGTTTCGATATCGTGCTTCATGAACTCTCAGTCCATATCGAAATTGCAGTCCTTGAGCGGGATCACGCGGGTGTTGTTCCAGTACTTGTGGCCCAAATACAAAATGACGAAGACCGGAATCATCAAGTAGCCGGTAATGAAATCAAACCAGGAAAATACGGGCGTCTGGAACACGCTGATGTTGGCGCCGAACAGCACCGCGAGGAAAAGAACCAGCGCGAGCCACGGCCCGTATGGGTAGAACTTGGACTTGAACTTGAGATCCTCGAGCCTGCGGCCCTGCGCGACCCAAGCCTTGCGAAAACGCAGGTGGCACACGGCGATGCCCAACCATATCAGGAAGCCGGTCAGGCCCGACGCATTGTAGAAAATCTGATAAATCTTGTGCTCGCCCACCAACGTGGAGAAGAAAGCCAAAGCGCTGACCAACCCCGTCGCCAGGAGTGCCGCGACGGGCACGCCGCGTCGATTGAGGGTGGCGAACAGCTTCGGTGCCTTGCGGCTGTGGGACATTGCGTACAGCATTCGAGAGGCGACGTACATCGAAGAATTTCCGCAAGAGAGCACGGAGGACAGGATTACCGCATTCATGAGGTTGGCGGCGTAATAGCCGACCCTCGGCAGCTGTCCGAATACCATCGTAAAGGGCGAGAAGGCGATGTGAGCCTCGTCGGCGTTCAGCAGGTTCGGATCGGTGTAGGCGATCAAGGTGCCCACCACGAAGATCGAGCCGATGTAGAACAACAAGATGCGCCAGAAAACGGTGCGGATTGCCGTCGGGACGTTCCTGGTCGGGTCGGCGGTTTCCGCAGCCGCCAGCCCTACGCCCTCCGTGCCTTGGAAGGAAAAGCCGGCGACCAAGAACACCGTCAGCACCGCCGTCAGTCCTCCGACAAAAGGTGCCCGCGTCCCGGTTTTCGGGTCGCTCAGGGTCCAGTTGTGAAATCCGACGGAGTGATCGCCGATGATGCCCGCGATCATCAGAGCGCCCACCGCGAGAAAAATGATCACCGTCACGACCTTGATGCCGGCGAACCAATATTCCGCTTCCGCATAGGCCTTGACCGACAGGAGATTCAGCGCCAGCAGGAAGGAAAAAAAGCCCATCGCCCAGAGCGTCGAGTTCGAGTGGGGGAACCAGAACTGCACGATGAGGGCGCCTGCGACCAGCTCGGCCGCCAGGGTGATTGCCCAACTGAACCAGTAGTTCCAGCCGACCGCAAAACCCAGCGACGGATCGACAAAGCGCTCCGCATACGCCTCGAACGATCCGGGAATCGGCAGCTGCGTCGCCATCTCGCCAAGCGATTGCATCATGCAGTAAACCGCTACCCCCATGGTCGCGTACGCCAGCAGCGCGCCGCCCGGGCCGGCCTGGGCTATCGCCCCGCCGCTGGCGAAGAACAGGCCGGTACCGATCGCGCCGCCGATCGCGATCATGCTCAGTTGCCGGGTACCGATACCGCGCTTGAGTTCGCGCGTTTCACCTGACGTCGTGCAAACGGCTGCCGCGGCGCCGGCGGGTAGTCCGACCGGATGAATCACGGTGCGGATTTCAGGTTCGATTGCCACTCATTTCACCTCGGCCAGACGTCCGTTTAGGACCGTGGGACGGTCTTTGCGCCGCGTGATAGTAGCAGTGGGCGGTTGGTGTATGCGATTCTCGCTGCGGCATCCCCTCGAACTCCCCGGCAAGGAGAGGACATGTCGGCCTTCGAACTCGCCCAACTGAACATCGGCATCATCAAGGGGCCGATGGATTCGCCCATCATGGCGGATTTCGCCGCGAACCTGGAACGCATCAATGCGCTGGCCGACCACGCGCCGGGCTTCGTATGGCGCCTGCAAACCGAAGAGGGCGATGCGACCTCGATTCGGCCATTCGAGAACGAGAATCTGCTGCTCAACATGTCCGTATGGCGCGACGTCGAATCGCTGAACAACTACGTCTACGGCTCAGCTCACGTCGAGATCATGCGCCGCCGCCGGGAGTGGTTTGAACGCATGCGGGAGGCTTTTCTCGTGCTCTGGTGGATCCCGGCAGGTCATCGGCCGAGCATCGCCGAGGCTGTGGCAAAGCTCGAAAGCTTGCGTGCCAACGGCCCGACGCCGCACGCGTTCACGTTCCGCCAGGCATTTCCGCCGCCTGACGCGGCGGCTCGCGATGCGGACCGCACGCAGCCGCCGGTGTCCTTCGGCGGCGAATGCCCGGCGACCTGAGACGCCCTCGTTCGGAAATATGCTATGGTGCAAAAGGACTGTACGGGATTTCGAACAATGATACTGCTCAGCTTTCCGATGGTTGGGGGCCGAGCGTCCGGTAGAAGTACGTCGTGTCACAGAGGCCCCCCTGCGGCAGGAGGGCATAGCCGGGAATGACGCCGCAACGCTGCCAGCCGAGCCTCGCATACAACCGCTCGGCATCGCTGTTCGCCGTATCGAGCACCAGCAGTGATTTGCCGCAGTCGCGCGCAACGTCCTCTGCCGCGCGCAGCAACGCCGCGCCCACTCCGCGGCGCCGTGCTCGCCGGTGCACGAGCATTTTAGATAGATCGGCGCGGTGAGGTTGGTTCTCCGGCTGATCGAGGATCAGTTGCACCGTCCCCACCGTGCCCTCGAGATCCTGAGCCACGAGAAGCGCACGTTCGCCCCTGGCCACCGCGCCCGCCATCTGGCGCCAAAAGACCATTGCCTTTTCCAGCGGCAGTGGATGCATGAAGCTCACGGACGCCCCGCCGTCCACGCAATCGATCAGCAGCGCGGCAAGGCCGCGCACATGCTCCTCGGTGACGGTGTACAGGCGCTCAACAGGGTGCGCGGTCATCGCACGACTATACCCATGTCGGCGCACGGCGTATGTTTGAGCCCAAAGCGGCTTCCATAAAGCGCAGCGAACCCCGTCAGAGCCATATGGGTGCAACCACTCCTTCGAGCGAGCTCAGTTTCGTCTCGGGCATCAGCGATCAGCCGCTGCTGTACCGGACCGTCGATGGCGTCCTCAAGGCCGCGGTCCGAGAGGTCCCCGACCGCGTCGCGCTCGTGGCGCCGTTCCAATCGATCCGGTTCACGTTCGCGGAATTCGACCGCCAGGTCGAGCGGGTCGCGTGCGGTTTGGTCGCGTGTGGACTCATGCCGGGCGAGCGGATCGGAATCTGGGCACCGAACTGCTCCGAGTGGCTCTTGACCATGTTCGGTGCCGCGCGCGCCGGACTGATCCTGGTCAACATCAATCCCGCTTACCGCAACACTGAACTCGAGTTTGCGCTGCGCCTCGCCGGCTGCCGGGCGCTCGTGTTTGCGCCCAGGTTCAAGACCAGCGACTACGCAGCCATGCTGCAGTCGCTGATCCCCGAACTCTCGACCTGTGCGCCCGGTCGACTGGCGTGCGCGGCCTTGCCGGACCTTCGCGTACTCGTCCAGTTGGGACCGGAGCCGCCAAGGGGTACCTACTCTTTCGATGATCTGATGGCGTGCGGACAGGAGATCGGCCCGGCGGCACTGGCACCGATCTCGGAGCAGTTGGACGCGGATCGAATTTTCAACATCCAATTCACGAGCGGCACCACGGGGACGCCCAAAGGCGCGACGCTGACGCACTTCAACATCGTCAATAACGGATTCTTCGTCGGTGAGACCATGCGGCTGACCGAGGACGACAGAATCTGCATTCCTGTGCCCCTGTATCACTGCTTCGGCATGGTGCTTGGCGTGCTGGCCGCCATGACGCACGGCGCGGCAAGCGTGCTCAGCGGCGAAGGGTTCGAACCGTTGGCGGTGCTGCAAACGGTGGCGAGCGAGCGCTGCACGGTGCTGCACGGCGTGCCCACCATGTTCATCGCGGAACTGGAGCACCCTCGATTCGGTGAGTTCAACCTTTCGTCGCTGCGCACCGGCATCATGGCTGGATCGCCCTGTCCGATAACCGTAATGCGTCGCGTGGTCGCCGAGATGCACATGCCGCAGGTGACGATCGCCTACGGCATGACGGAGACCAGCCCCGTCAGTTTCCAGAGCCAACCCGGGGATCCCGTCGACGTTCGAGTCCGCACGGTGGGACGGGTCCATCCCCACGTGCAGGTGAAGATCGTTGACCCGAACGGACGCGTGACGCCGCGCGGCACCGCCGGAGAGCTGCTCACCCGCGGCTACAGCGTAATGCGCGGCTACTGGGACGATCCGGAGCGCACCAGGGAGGCCATCGACGCCGGCGGCTGGATGCATTCGGGCGATCTGGCGATCATCGACGCTGAGGGCTATTGCAACATCGTGGGCCGAGTGAAGGACATGATCATCCGCGGCGGCGAGAACGTTTACCCGCGCGAAATCGAGGAATTTCTCTATCTCCACCCGGGCGTGTTCGACGTCGCCGTCGTCGGCGTCCCCGACGCCAAGTACGGCGAAGCCGTCTGCGCGTGCGTCCGCCTGCGCGACGGGATGAATGTCACCGAGGAGGAAATTCGCGAGTTCTGCCGCGGGCAAATTGCGCACTATAAGGTGCCGCGCTACGTACGCTTCGTGGATAGCTTCCCGCTCACGATCAGCGGCAAGGTCCAGAAGTATTTGATCCGAGAACGCCTATGCGCCGAACTCAATCTCACGGAAGAGAGGCACGCTTAGCGCCTGCCTTGCGCTACGGGGGGCGATGCGCCGCTTTTGCGCCCGCCTTGGCGTCGAATTTCTTCTTGTCGATGACGAATCGCTCGTGGCGCCCCCTCGAGATCACGTCCACTCCATCGTGTGCGCTCACGTTAAAGGTAAGCTTCTTGCCTTCCACGGCGATCAATTCGACGGTTGCCGTGAGTTCGAGTCCGGGCGGTGTCGCCGCTTCGTGGCTCACGTCGATGTGCGTCCCAACAGTTTGCTCGGCGGGCCAGTCGATGTGGGGATTGACCGCCTTGATGCAGGCCCATTCGAGAAAGCCAACTAGAAAGCCGGTGGCAAGGACTTGCGGCATTGCCAAGAACTCCTGCGCTTCCGGATAGAGCGCGGGCACCGTCTTCCCGAGCGACACGGTCAGTCGATGTTCGTATCTGATACCGGGTTTCAGCGTTTCCTTCATTCGAGACTCCTAGCGATCAAACTCGACGGCCGTGGTGTTGCCGCCGCAAATAAGCACCGCAATGCGTTCGTCCGGAGCGGGCACGTACCGGCGCGAGGTGAGCGCCGCTAGTGCCGCCGCACCGCCGGGCTCCGCAACGACCCGCAGCGACTTCCACAGGAGCCGCTGTGCATCCCGGATCGCGTCATCGGATACCAACACCGTCGCGCGGACGTATTGCTGAACGATCGGGAACGCCAACTCTCCGACCCGCCGCGGCGCCAGGGAATCTGCAGCAATGCCGCCCGCCTCGGCGTCCACCGGCCGCCCGGCAGCAAGCGCGCGGGTGAGCGTGGGCGCCTGTTCCGGTTCGACCCCCACAACCTTGATTCGACCTTGATACCACGCCGCAATTCCGGCGATCAGGCCCCCGCCGCCAACCGCCACGAGAAGCGTCGAGAGCTCGTTCGCTTGTTCCTCGAGTTCCAGACCGACGGTCCCCTGACCGAGCAGTGTTTCCTCTTGATCGAACGCGTGAATCGGCATGGCTCCCGATTGGGCGATCCAAGCTTCGCTTGCCGCCAGCGCATCGGCGTAGCGCTCTCCACAGATCGCCAGATCCGCGCCGTAATCGGAGATCTGTTGAATTTTCGCGGACGAGGCCACCTTCGGCACAAATATCTTCGCGTGCACACCGCGCTTCATCGCGGCGTACGCCACGGCGGCACCGTGGTTTCCGCCCGATGCAGCAACCACGCCGGCAGCAGGCACGGTTCGCGTCAAGAGATTCGCGAAGGCGCCGCGCGACTTGAACGAACCTGCATGCTGCAGCGACTCGAGCTTGAGGGTGAGGCGCTCGGTCTGGATACCCAAATCCGCGCCGTCGGTTTCCATGGTTGGCGTGCGGCGAATATGGGGGTTGATTATTTGATAGGTGGAGCGAATTCGTTGCGGCGAGATCATGCTTCGTCCCTTCAGATACCTTGCCAGCCCAGACGCCCGAGCGTGCTGCCAGGCGGATATTATGTCCAGCCGCGGCATTTCACGCGGATCTCAACCCCATTCCGGCCCCTGCGCCGCTTCAGTCCTTGAGTTTCTCAACACTGGAGCCGATATGAAACGTCTATTCTATTTTGCGATTTTTGTCGGGTCGGCGGCGACCTGCGAAGCGCAGGTGCACGGCAGCCTTGCCGAAGTCTCAATCATCGACCGCGACAGCGGGGCCACCTTAAGCCCGTATTTCTATCATGGAGAGTATTGGGTTGCCGGAAGACCCGGCGCGCGTTACGCGATCGAGATCCACAATCGACTCGGTGAACGCATGATGGCGGTGACGTCGGTCGACGGCGTCAATGTGATCTCCGGGGCGACCGCAGGGTGGGACCAGACCGGCTATGTGTTCAGCCCCGGCGAGCGTTACCAAATCACGGGTTGGCGCAAGACGGACGCTGAGGTTGCCGCCTTCACCTTTACCGATTCTCCCAATTCTTATGCGGAACGCACTGGCCGGCCGACGAATGTCGGGGTCATCGGCATAGCGATCTTTCGCGAGCGCCAGCCGCAACCGCTCTACGCGCCGCCGACGATCGGGCAGTCAACCGACCGCCCGCAAGCGCCGCGCCCATCCGGGAGGGGCTCGGCGGAGCCGAACGGCTCCATGGCAAAAGCTCAGGCGGGGAGAGAGTCGTCGAACGCCGCGGCATCTGCCGATTCCAAGGGGTCGTCCGCGATGCCCGCACCCATGGCGCAGTCCCTCGCACGCGCTGCGCCCGCGCCAAAACTCGGCACCGGCCACGGGGAGCGCGAGTATTCGTACGTGAACCACACGGAGTTCTCCAGAATGCAGGACCAGCCGAACGAAGTCATACGCATTCGCTACGACAGTCTCGACAACCTGTTCGCGATGGGCGTCATTAGGCGGCCGCGGCCGGCCGCTCCCACGGCGAATCCTTTCCCTGCGTCGCCGGAGCAGCAGTACGTACCTGATCCGCCGGGATAAAACCGCAAGGAGCTGCCATACTTGAGTGAATGACGGTCGACGCCGAGAGTGACGAGACCCTGATCGCGCGCTACGGTCGCGGCGACGCCGCGGCCTTCGACCTCTTGTATCGCCGGCATGAGATGCGTATCTGGCGTTATCTTCAACGCAATGTGGGCAACCGGGCGACCGCGGACGAGCTGATGCAGGAGGTCTGGTTCGCGGTTGCCCGAGACGCCGGGCGCTATGCACCCGCCGCGCGCTTCACGACCTGGCTGTTCACGATTGCACACAATCGGATGATCGACTCGTTTCGAACGAATCGACGGCAAACGAGCTTGGAGACCCTGGGTTACGAGGCCGAATCGGTGGTGCAGCAACTTACCGCAGACCCTGAAGCGGGACCGCTTGCGGCAGCGGTGGCCCGGGAGCAAGCGGCGGTGCTCATGGGGGCTCTCGAGCAACTGCCCGACGAACAACGCGAAGCGTTCCTGCTGCAAGTCGAGGGGGATCTCAGCGTCGAGGAGATCGCTGCCATTACCAAGAGCAGCTTCGAGACGACCAAGAGCCGTCTGCGCTATGCGCGTTCGAAGCTGCGCGAGTTGCTGAAGGAGTGCGTATGACCGAAGTGCCGCCGGGCCGAGAAGATTCAGACGACGTCGATGACCTTTATCGGCGTGCGTCGGATCTTGACGCCAGTCGGCCGAGCGACTCGACGCGCCGCCGGATTCTCAATCATGCCGCCCAACTGGCCGAGCAACGGGCGGCTCGGAACGACGCTGCCAGGTTCGGCCGCAGGCGAGGAGCAAACCAACCCTGGTGGCGACCTGCGATTTTCGGCACGCTCGCCGCCGCCGCACTCGCCGGCTTGCTGGTCACACCGCGGTTTTTTGCGCCCGGCACTCCGCCCACGGCGACGGTGTCGCCGGCGCAGTCTTCGCGGCCAAGTCCCGCTTCAGCTCCGCCGCCGACCGCGCAGGCAACGAGACAATCACCCGAAGCAGCCGCCGATGCGCAACCGAACTCTCCGTCGCCTGCCAAGGCGCAGGGCAACCTCGAGCCCCAGGCGTTCGCCCGCAACGCGGCGCCCAGCGCAGAGCCGGCTGCGGAACTCGCCGCGAAAAATGCACCGGCCAAGGTCCAGAGCGAGATCCACGGGCGCAGTGGGCTCGTCGCGAGCGATCGTGCTGAGGATGCTAAGCGCATGCAAGCCGCGTCCGGGGCGCAATCCGCCGCACCACCTGCACCTGCACCTGCACTTGCGCCTGCACCTGCACTTGCACGTGCAGGGCGGGCACCGGAGACATCGGACCCGGCCGCGGCGCTGCGCCGGGCCGCTGAGACCGGCGACATCCAGCAATTGCAAACGCTGCTCGACCAGCAACCCGTCATCGATGCGCGCGACGCCGACGGCCGTACGGCATTGATGCTGGCCACCCTGCATGGGCGGGGCCAAGCGGTCGATGTGCTGCTGGCACACGGAGCCGATCCGAATGCGGCGGATGGGCAGGGTGCTACCCCGCTGCAAGCCGCAGCCGCCGGACATCAGCAGGCAATCGTCGAGGCGCTGCAACGCGCCGGCGCGCGATAGCTCAACGGTTCGGAAACCGCGCGCGCGGCAAAGCGGGCGCGACCCGGTGCGGCACGGCGCAGGGCGAGGTATCTTTGCGCAACGGCGGTGCGCGCCGTGTGGGCGCGGGATCGATGTACGACTTATATATAGCAAACAAGAACTACTCATCGTGGTCGCTGCGGCCATGGGTGCTGATGCGCGAGCTCGAAATCCCGTTTCGGGAGCGCTTGCTGCCGTTCGGGGACGAATCGGTTTGGCAAAGCTACCGCAAGACTTCTCCCAGCGGCAAAGTCCCGACCCTGATCGACGGCGATACCGTGGTCTGGGATTCGCTCGCCATCGCGGAATACCTGGCGGAACGCCACGGTGCCGTCTGGCCGGCCGACGCGCGCGCTCGAGCCTGGGCGCGCAGCGCCGCAGCGGAGATGCACTCGGGTTTTGGCGAATTGCGCGGCCGCTGCTCGATGAGCTGTGGCCAGCGCATTCGCCTGCATGAGCATCCGGCGGCACTCGAGCGCGATATCGCGCGGCTCGGCGTGCTCTGGAACGATGGTCTGCGCCGCTTCGGTGGCCCCTTCCTCGCCGGCGGCAGATTCTCCGCGGTCGACGCCTTCTACGCACCCGTCGCGTTCAGAATCCAGACATATGGCCTCACCTTGGATACGTCGGCCGCAAGATATGCGGATCACTTGTTGGATATCCGGGCGATGCGCGAATGGTATGCCGACGCGCTCGAGGAAACGATGCGCGATCAGCCGCACGAAGACGACGTACTTCGGCTCGGATCGGTGCTGCAAGATTTGCGGGCGACGTGAGTGAGCGCGGGCTTTCAGCTGCTGGCCGCCGACGAACCGCCGCCCTTCATCGAAATTGGATACCCTGGTCGATCCAATTTCGTCATCGTGGTCGACCACGCCGGCCGCGGCATTCCGCGGCGCCTGAACAATCTGGGGCTGCCCGACTCTGAATTGCAGCGCCACATCGCCTGGGACATCGGGGCCTTTGGGGTGGCGCGTCGCGTGGCTGCGGCGCTCGATGCGTTGCTCGTGGCGCAAAACTATTCGCGCCTGGTGATCGACTGCAATCGCGATCCAAAGGTGGCGACATCGATTCCACGGCTCAGCGAAGCGACCGAGATCCCCGGCAATACCGGTTTGAGCGACGCCGAAGTGACCGCCCGGCGGGTCGAGATATTCGATCCTTATCACAATCGCGTGCGCGCGCTGCTCGACGAGCGCGCGGCGAGGGGCCGCCCCACCATCCTGGTGGCTCAGCACACCATGACCGACATCTACCATGGCGTGCGCCGTGAGATGCACGCGGCGGTACTCTACAATCGCGACCGCCGGTTTGCCGGCCTCGTGCTCGGCATGCTACGCCGCGAAAGCGAATTGCAGATTGCCGACAATGAACCCTACTTCGTCAGCGACGAGACCGACTACACCATTCCGCGCCACGGCGAGGCGCGAGGCCTGCCGCATGTGGAGATTGAAATTCGGCAGGACCTGGTGATCGATGAGGCCGGTCAGACCGAGTGGGCGGCTCGCGTCGCCCGCGCCTTGAAGGATGCCGAGCAGTCAATGGCAGCGCGCTGACGCGCCTCGCGCGGAATACTCAGATAGGCTCCTGCGTCACAGCTTTGCGCCGATGAGGGCGCTAATGTTCGCATTATGTGCGATCGCTACGCCCTTCCGGACCAGACAACCGCGGAACGCGAGTTCTTGCCGGCACAGGCGTGGTGGAAATTCGCGACCCGATTCAACGTCGCGCCGCAGCAATACGTTCCGGCGGTCCGGGTACACGATGGGCAAACGGAAGGCATGATGATGCGCTGGGGGCTGATTCCTTCCTGGGCCGAGGGGCGGCCGACGGGGAAGCCCACGGCGTGCACGGACGTGGACCGCATCGAGCAATCGAACATCTATCGGATGCCGTGGCTGAGTAGTCAGCGCTGCATCCTCCCGGTTGCTGGATTCTATCTGTGGCAGCGGACGCGCGAGAGCTACCGCCAGCCATACTTCGCCAGCTTGCTGAACCGGTCTATTTTTGGCCTGGCAGCGGTGTGGGATCGTTCGGTCGGGGAGGATGACGATGTAGTCGAGAGCTGCTCCATCATCCGCGTGCCGGCGAACGAACTGTTGACCGACATTGCCAACGCGGACGGACGAATGCCCGCCATCCTGAAGCGCCGAGATTATGACACCTGGCTGAAAGGAACACCGGTCCAGGCAAAGGCAACGCTGCAGCCATACAAATCCGAGTGGATGCAAGTCCATGCAATCAGTCCGCGGATCAACTCCAACGAAGCGGACGATTCGGGCCTGATTCAGCCCGTTTACTGACGCGTGCCGCTCATGTTCGCCGCACGCGGCGCTGCACGGCGCAAAATCCATCCGTCGTTTAGGTTAGGATGAGCTCATGCAGATGATTCGAACGATTGTTTTGATGATGGCGTGCGCGCTGCTCTCGGATGTGGCCGCCCCGCAGGCCTTGACGCCGCAAGAAGCGGCGGCGCAAGACCTCGACCTCATCACGCCCGAAGGGCAGAAGCAAATGCTTGCCAATCCGGGTACGGATCCCGTGGGCGCCCGGCAACCGGATGTGACCATCGTCGAGTACTTCGACTACAACTGCCCTTATTGCAAGACGGTGGTTCCCACCTTGCAGGCATTGCTTGCCCAAGATCCCAAAGTCGCCCTCGTGTACAAGGAGTGGCCGGTCTTGGGTCCCGTTTCCACGTATGCGTCGTCGTCGGCGCTGGCCGCGGGATGGCAGGGCAAGTATCTGGCCGCTCACGACGCGTTGATCGGCGGCCCGCACCTCGCGCGCAATGACCAGGTGGATGCGGCTTTGGAAAAAGCGGGCGTGAACATGGGGCTCTTGAAGAAGGATCGCGCGACCCATGCCAAAGAGATCGCGGCTCTTCTCGCGCGCAACGACGCGGAGGCACGTGCGCTCAATCTGGACGGTACCCCAGGCTTCGTGGTCGGCCTACAACTCCTCCCGGGCGTCGCCAATTTGAGCTTCTTGAAGCAGCTGGTCGCCAATTCCCGTCAAGGAAAATGATCGGCGTGCGTCTTTAGGGCACCACATGCGAAGGGCCGACGTCCTTCCACTCATATCGCGGCACCTGAATCCACTGACCGCTCTTGAGTTCCGGCACCTTGTGTATCTTGGCCTGATCGACGGACATCCTGCCGTCCTTGTCGCTGACCCAAAAATCGATGTCGTATATTTGATCCTTGGTGCCGACCACGCGAAAATCGGTGCAGGCGAAATAGTGGCCGTCGTCGAGTTGCCTCACCGGTTGATGGGTGTCGACGAACTCTAGCTCCAGCTCCTTGCCGGTCTTATCGTCCTTGATCTTGAAGACGCCGTTGCCCTTCGAACTTTCCCGCAGGGCGTTCTGCTCGACGGCCGACATCACCTCCCAGCCGCGCTTCGTCGCGAGATGGCCCGGGTGCTCGGATGCGGGTATCCACCACCAGGGGATCGGTTGGCGAGCCATGGTCGTCCAATTTCCGTCCGATTTCAGCGGTTCCTTGTAAATGCGCACTTCCTGCACCTGCAGCTTGCCGCCCACCGGTATGACCCAGAAATCGATCAAGTACTTCTTCTGCGCGTCTTGCGAATCGTGGAATTTCACGTCCGGAAAGAATCCGTAGCCGTCGATCGTGCGGGTGAAGTCGACATCGTCGTAGATCAATTTCAGATGCTCGCCGTTGAGCGGGTCTTCGAAAGGGAAGAGTCCGTTGTTCGCCTTCGCTTTGTTGCCGATGACGTCCTTGACCAAGCCTTCCGCATCGGAGCCCGTGAAATCCTGCATGGCTTTTTCAGTGTCCTCGACGCTGCTCGCGGCCATGAAGGCCTGCGCGCGTTGCAGATTCTCGACCGGGTTTTGCAAGAATGTCTTCTTTGCGGCTTCGTTGCTGAAACAATAGGTCTTGCCGTCCTTGTCGGTCCAGGTAGTCGTGCAGGTGGTCTTCACATGCTGGCCTTCCGCCAGCCCTTCCGCGCACTGTCCCCCAAACTCCGCTTGCGGCGACACGGCCGCAGCAGGGGCCGGGGCCGCGCCGGCATCTGCGGCGTGTGAGCGGTTGGCAACCGCGAGCGACAAGGCCGCGGCGGCGCAGAACACTGCCGGCCAGGCGGTGGGCCACGCGCTTCGCCGCAAGACGCGCACCAATTCAAACACGATGTGCTGTGTCATGACATGTGCCCCCCCGAGAGCTTCAGACATGTATAGGCCGAATAATGTTCGAAGTCGATATCAGCGTTAGCTGCCGCGGGGCACACACGGAAGCCCCAGGGCACACTCGAGCGCGGCGCGATCCCAGTCCGCAGAGCGAGCGGCCGCCTCATAGGTGCTTTGCAAGAACGCGAGCAAGGCAGCCTCGGGATCGGCCGCAGTGCGGACGGCTTCATAGGGGAGCAAGAACTCGCCCAACCCCTCGCTGAAGAATGCGGCCGCTGGCTGCACGGCGCACTTTTGGAACCCCGCGGGCACCGGATAAGCGTATGAGTAGAACGCCGGATAATCAGTGCCGTTGCCGCCGGGCCAAAACCCGGCGCTGCTGACCTCGTGAGAGTAGGCTTCACGCATCACCTCGGACGACAGTCCCGGCGCCTTCCCCGGGAAAGGCGGGGCGCGGCGTCCTGAGAAGCGCGTGACCGCGAGATCGAAGCTGCCCCAGAAGAAGTGAACCGGACTGCACTTGCCCAGAAAAGCGGTGCGAAATTTCTTCAAGATGGCGTCGGTTTGCAGGAGAACTTGCCAGAAGCGCTGCGCGTAATCGGGATCGTATGCAGCGTGGATGCGGTCCTGGCTGAACGGCGTCGCCGCCGCGATCTCACAGGGATTTTCGTTGATGGCGACTGCAACCCCAAGCTCATCGAGTGCCGCCATCACTGCGCCGTAAAAGGCAGCGACGCTTTGCGGCCTCAAGGCGAGGCGCCTCGCGCCGCCGTCGCTCACGCTGATGTCGAGCGCATGCTCGAGAAAATCGAATTGGATCTCGAAGCAGCGGGAGCCGTGTGCAATGGGGGAAGTCGTCAACCCCTTGGAGTTGACGTACAGCGGCACATGCCAGCTGTGATTCAGCCACGGCGTTTGCATCAGGCGGATCTTGCCGACAATTTGCGTCCATAGATGCAGGGTGTCGCGCGTAGCCCGCCACGCCTCGTAGTTGAGTTCCGGCCAAAGCGCTCTCATCGTGTCAACCATCGCTGTGTCCTCGCTTCGCCAGTTTGCAGTGTCGCCCAAGGTTGCTTCTGCCTTACGATGCCCCATCGCCGATGAGCGCCATAGGACCTCTCATGCATAGAGCAACGTACCTTGCTGGGGTTTTGGTATCAATGGGCGCGGCCGCCGCGTCGGCCGCGCCCGGCAACCGGGCGGCGGCAATGGATCCGGCTGCAGCGGCGCGTTTCGCAGATCTCGCGCTCAAGTGCCTGCACATGGAGTATCCGAACCACATCAGCCATACGATGGACGGCGATGCCGATGCGCGCCCTCCGCATGAGCAGCACCCGGCATTCTACGGTTGCTTCGACTGGCACTCCGATGTCCACGGCCACTGGCTGCTGTTGCGGCTGCTGCGTCTGTTTCCCGATGCTCCCTTTGCG
>DATMNF010000136.1:0-30181 GCA_035569355.1 Steroidobacteraceae bacterium | reverse complement strand
GCCATTCACGCTTTGGAGGTCGACGGGCGCCCTTGCACGCGCATCGTGCTCGGCGATTGGTACGACCAGGGCAGCTTATTGCGCTGGGACCGGAACGGCCCCGAGCTGGTATCCCTATCGCGTTAGAATAGGGGCATGCTCAGGGCGGCCCGGAGTGGAAACGAAACACCGCGTCGGGCTGCGTGATCAGATCCGCCTCGAGCGCCGCAAATTCGTCGACTCGCTTCTCCAGCGCGACCCCCGCCCGCTTGGCAGCCCGTCGCGCAAGATCCAGATAGACCCTGTGGTGGCGCGCCTCGGCACTGTGCAGGCCCTGAAACAAATCGTTCAAGGGTGCACCGATGTCCCTCGACAGGGCGCCGAAGCGCTCACAGGAGCGTGCTTCGATGAAGGCCCCGCAAATCATCAGGTCGACTTCGCGTTGCGGTTCGCTCTTGGCGACGAGCCGGCGCAGTCTCTCGGCATAGCGGCCGGGAGCCAGGCGCTGCGGCGCCACGCCCATGCCGCGGATGAGCTTCGCGACCTGCTCGTAGTGGCGCAATTCCTCGCGGGCGAGGCGCGACATTTTGTCGGTCAGCTCGAGGTCTTCCGCGTAGGCGAACATCAACGCGAGGGCGGTCGACGCAGCCTTCTTTTCGCAGTTTGCGTGATCTATCAGCAGCACATCCCGCGAGACGCAGGCTTTGCGCACCCACTCCGGGGGCGTTGCGACGCGGAGTACGGAATGCGCGAAAGGCTCCGCGGCCGGGCTCACGCCGGAATCTTTAATGCCGAGATGGCCTCGAGCAGCTCGCGAGCGGACTGATAGCGGTCGCCGGGAGATTTGGCGAGCAAGCGCTTGAGCATCGGCTGGTACTCCGCGAACTGCGGTGCGATCTCCGGCAGGTCCGCCCGCTTGTGCTTATAGATCACTTCCATCGCGCTCGCGCCGGTGTACGGTTTATGGCCGGTCAGCATTTCGTAGAACATGACGCCCAGGCTGTATAGATCGCTGCGCGCGTCCAGCGCCTCGGCGTGGCCTTGCTCCGGGCTCATGTAGTACGGAGTGCCGAATATCTCGCGGGTCCCCGTCAACGACACTTCGACCTCGTTTGCCTTGGCCAACCCGAAATCGATCAAGCATAGCGACCCGTCGGCGCGCAACATGACGTTGGCCGGTTTCAAATCCCTGTGCAGCACCCCTACCGAATGAATGGCCTCGAGTGCGCTGGCGATTTGCTCGAGGTACTTGAGCGCCGTCAGGGGCAAGAGCGGTGTTTTCATGCGGTGGCGCAGATCGCCGGCCGGAAAATGTTCCATGGCGATGTAGGCATGATCGTCCGCGATGCCGAGATCGTAAATTCGCACGATATTCTGATGCTTCAGCCCTGCAACGATTTCGTATTCCTGCAGGAACCGGTCGAAGTTGACCATGCGCTCGGAAACATCCGGCACTTGACTGAAAACCTTGAGCACCACGAGCGTGCCGGCGCGTTCGCTTTCGGCGAGGTAGATGGTGCACATGCCGCCGCTGCCGACCTGGCGGATGCAGCGATGTCCGCGGATCGCCACTGACCCGAATCGATACCGCTGGTCGAAATCCGGCTGCGCGCGCAGCATGGACATGTTCTGTTCGCGCTCGCGCGAAGCCGCCGTGATCGCCCTGATCAGCCGATCGCGATCGATCTTGCGGCCATAGACGCGGTGCAAACGCGGGACGGGGGCGGGTTCGGGGTTGGGCGCGTCCTCGAGCACGAGCAGCACGATCGGCGCAAATTCGGGCTTCGCCAGCAACCCCGCCACCAGAGCATCCGCGGCAGCGGTCGGCGCAACGCCGATGATCACCGCCGCGTCAAATCCCGTCGCGGCAAATTGCGCGTCGAGAGGGCTGTCCTCGCCCAGGCGATGTTCCACGAGGGTCGCCTTCGGCCACTCGATCTCCACATGCTTTCTGACGAGCAGTCGATGGTCGGCACGCGCTGCGATCAACAGGAGACGCATGTCACGCAGCGGGCCCGGCTAGGAGTCTAGCGGACGGATTTGAGTCCATGACCGACACCCTCGCGACGCTGCTGCTTAGCTTCGTCGGATCGCTCGCCCTGCAGGCGCTTGAGATACTCCGGCGTCACATCGCCCGTGACGTACTCGCCCGAGAAGCACGAGGTATCGAAATTTTCGATCTTCGCATTGTCGTGGCGCACGGCATTTTCCAGATCGTCCAGGTCCTGATAGATCAGCCAATCGGCGCCGATGATGTCGCGGACTTCCTCGTCGGTATGGCCCGCGGCCACCAGCTCGGACGCATCCGGCATGTCGATGCCATACACATTGGGATAGCGAACCGGCGGCGCCGCGGACGCGAAGTAGACTTTTCTGGCGCCCGCTTCGCGCGCCATGTCGATGATCTGTGCGGACGTCGTGCCCCGCACGATCGAGTCGTCGACCAGGAGGACGTTCTTGCCGCGGAATTCGAGATCGATGGCGTTGAGCTTGCTGCGCACCGACTTCGAACGCTGCTCCTGACCCGGCATGATGAAGGTGCGGCCGATGTAGCGATTCTTGATGAAGCCCTCGCGATATTTCACGCCCAGCAGCTGTGCGACCTGCACGGCGCTGGTGCGGCTGGTGTCGGGAATCGGTATCACCACGTCGATGTCATGCTTGGGGCGCTCGCGCTTGATCTTCTCCGCCAACCGCTCGCCCATGCGCAGGCGCGCCTTGTACACCGAGATATTGTCGATGATCGAATCCGGCCTGGCAAAATATACGTATTCGAAAATACAGGGCGTATGCCGGGCGATCGCCACGCATTGCTGCGCATAGAAGCGGCCTTGTTCGTCGATGAAGACTGCCTCGCCGGGCGCCACGTCGCGCACCATGTCGAATCCGAGCATGTCGAGAGCCACGCTTTCGGAAGCCAGCATCCATTCGGTGCCCTTTTTCGTATCACGCCTGCCGACGACCAGCGGACGTATGCCGTTCGGGTCGCGAAATCCCAGAATCCCATGGCCGATCACCATCGCCACGACCGCGTATCCGCCGCGGCAGCGCCGATATACCGCGTTCGCCGCAGCGAATATGTCCGCCGGCGTGACGCGGGGAGTGCCGACGCGCTGCAGTTCCGACGCCAGCACATTGAGCAGCACTTCGGAGTCGGAGCCCGTATTGAGATGGCGGCGGTCCTCGCGGACCAGCACCGCGGTGAGCTCGCGCGAGTTGGTCAGGTTGCCGTTGTGGCCCAGGCAAATTCCGTAAGGCGAATTTACGTAGAACGGTTGAGCGTCGTTGGCGCTGTCCGCGCCTGCGGTGGGGTAGCGTACATGCCCGATCCCGATATTGCCTTTGAGTTTGAGCATGTGTTTCTGCTGAAACACGTCGCGCACAAGGCCCGAATCCTTGCGCATGAAGAGTTCGCCGTCCGCGGATGTCATGATCCCCGCGGCGTCCTGACCGCGGTGCTGCAGCACCGTTAGCGCGTCATAGATGCGCTGATTGACCGCGCTCACGCCTACCATTCCGATGATTCCGCACATGAAGGACCTCCGCTCTACTTGGGTCTGACTTTGACGCCGGTCAGGCGCTCGAGCTTCGCCCAAGGATCGCCTTTTTCGCCGACCATCGCCCGCAGCCAATCACCGACCGTTTCCCCGTAAGGAACCAGCTTGGACCGGCTCCACCACTCTTCTTGATTCAAATGCAGCAACTCGCCGCCGATGATAATCAGGCCCACCAGTACCGTGCCGCGCAATATACCGAACAGCAGTCCGAGGACCCGATCCATCGCACCCAATCCCAAACTGCGCGTGAAGTAGCTGAGCAGCATGCCGACGAGCCAGCCGATCAAGAGGACCAGCACGAGTACGATCAAGCGCCCGACCCACGGCGCAATGTTGGGATCGGCCAGAACTCCGCCCAAGTGAGGCTCGACCACGGGGCCGAACTTCCACGCCGCCCAGATGGCAAGGATCCAAAAAACCAGGGACACGGCTTCGCGCACGAATCCGCGCAGTAATCCGATGATGGTTGAACCCAACAGAACCAAAACGATCAGGATATCGGCTCCGGTCAATCCACCTGCCTCCAAAGCGCTTCGCGCTACATTGAACGGGGTCGGGGCGACCCCGTCCCACAAGTTTTTGCTCGGACGGCGCATTCTATCAGCGCTGCGGGGCGGCGCCGTGAAACGAATGTCACAAACGCCAGATCAGGACGCCGGAGGCACGAAACTCGCCGCATGTCCCAACGATTTGAGCTTCGCGACCGCTTGGGTAGCGGCGCCGCGATCCGCCATTGGGCCTACGCGCACTCGGTACCGCAGGGAGGAGCCCGAACCGCCGGTCACTACATAGACCGAAAACCCCTGTCCCTTTAGCTGGCGCATCAATTTGTCGGCGTTTGCGCGGCTGGCAAAGCTGCCCAACTGCACGGCCCACGAACCTCCGCCGGCCCCTGGTTTAGCCGATCCTGCGGCCGATGTGGGGCCCGGCGCGCCTGTTTCAAGCCGCGCGCTTCTCGGTGGGGCCGCCGAAGGCGAGGTGCCGGCTGGTCGCGCATGCGACGGCGGCGCGGCCGCGGGTATCGGCACCGACGCGGCGGGCGGCGCGGTTGGCGGCGCGGCCGCGTTCCGCGCCTCCGTGGGCTCCGCACTCGATGCGGAAGTGTCGACGGAGTCCGCGGCGGGCGCCTTGCTGGTCGCGAGGTCCACGGTGATATTGCGAACCGCCTCGGGTGTGCTGGCGGGGCGCCTGAAGGTCGCGGCCGCCGGCGGCGCAGGAGCCGAGGGCGGCCCGGATAATAATTCCGGCACGATCAACACGAGCAGCACCAGCAAGATCGATGCGCCGACCAGGCGTTCTTTGACGCGACTATCCATGAAGCCGTAGCAGCCTTAAATGTGAGGGGTCCGGGGCGCCGCAGTATATTCGGGAAGTGCTCCCGGCGGCAGCAGGTCATTCGCCTCGAGCCAATCGAGCGCGGGTCCCGCCACATGGAACGAGCCGAAGACGACGATTCGGTCATGAGGCTTCGCCTTTGCCAGCGCTGCCGCGCATCCCGCGGGTATGCTTGTCGCTGCTTCGACAGGGGCCGCTACCTGCTCCGCGATCGTCCGTGCCAGCGAGGCGCCGCTGCGGCCTCGGTCGCCCTCGGTGGTGACGCACCACCAGGCATCGATGCAGCCGCGCAATTCCGCGGCCACCGCCAGTGCGTCCTTGTCCGCCAAGATTCCGTACACGGCGAGGGTCCGACCGCCGCTGGGGTGGTCGCGCAAGTTGCGCGCCAGCACGCGCGCCGCGGCCGGGTTGTGCGCGACATCCAATATCCAGGTGGGTGAGGCCGGAGCGCTGGGCGCGATCACTTGAAAGCGCGCGACCAGCTTCACCTCGCGAAGTCCCCGCGCTACCGCGGCGGCGGAAATCGGCAAGCGCGCATCGATTTCTTCGAGGGCGGCGATGGCCGTTGCGGCGTTCGCGTATTGCGCCTCACCCGTGAGTGACGGCGGGGGTAAGCCGGACAGGTTCCAGCGACTGCCACGAAACCGCCAAGTGGCGTCCTCGCGCGTGTAGTCATACTCGGTTCCCAGGCGTTTGAGCGGCGCGCCGACTTCGCGAGCGATCTGGGCAACCACCTCGGGCATCTCGCGGTTGCCGAGTACCGCTGCACGGCCGCGTCGGAAAATACCGGCTTTCTCCCGCCCGATGGCCTCGAGCGTCGCGCCGAGGTACTCCTGATGGTCGAATCCGATGCTCACCACCACTGCAACATCGGGATCCACCACATTGACGGCGTCGAGGCGGCCGCCCATGCCGATCTCCAGGACCCAGGCGTCGAGCTTGGCCGCCTCGAACACCAGCAGCGCGGCGAGCGTGTTGAACTCGAAGAAGGTCAAGCTCACGCCGCCGCGAGCCTTTTCGATGCGCTCGAAGGCTGACACCAGCTCTTCGGCGCTGACCAGTCGATCATGGACCCTGATGCGTTCGCGATAGTCGCGCAGATGCGGCGAGGTGAATGTGCCGGCGCGAAGATGCGCGGCACCGATGATCGCCGCGCAGTGGGCGCTCACCGATCCCTTGCCGTTGGTGCCGGCCACGGTGATCACCGGAACCCTGGGCTGCTGCCAGCCCAGGCGGCCGAGGACCTGCCTGAGCCGATCCAGACCGAGATCTATGGCTTGCGGGTGAACCTTCGCTTGGTAGGCCAGCCACTCCTCGAGGCTCGACAGATAAGCTCCTACGCTGCGGCGGGCTCTTTGCCGGTCAATAGGCGCAGCATGGCACCGATACGATCGCGCAGCTCGCGCCGGTCGACGATCATGTCGAGAGCGCCGTGCTCGAGCAGAAACTCGCTGCGCTGAAAACCTTCCGGCAGAGTCTCGCGCACCGTCTGTTGAATCACGCGCGGACCGGCGAAACCGATCAGGGCTTTCGGTTCGCCGATGTTGATATCCCCTAACATGGCAAGGCTGGCAGAGACACCGCCCGTAGTCGGATCGGTCATGACCGAAATGAAGGGCAGGCGCGCTTCCGACAGGCGTTTGAGCGCGGCGCTGGTCTTCGCCATTTGCAGCAGCGAGTACAGTGCCTCTTGCATGCGCGCGCCGCCGCTCGCCGCGAAGCACACCAGGGGCATGCGGTGCTCGAGAGCGTGCTCCACCGCCAGCGCGAATTTCTCGCCCACCACGGAGCCCATCGAGCCGCCCAGGAAGCGGAATTCGAATGCACACGCAACCACGTCCAAACCGGCCAATTTTCCCGCCATCACGATCAAGGCGTCGCGCTCACCGGTCTGCTTCTGCGCTTGGGTGAGGCGGTCCTTGTAGCGTTTCGAATCCTTGAATTTGAGCGGGTCCTCGGGCTCCACCTTGGTGGCGAGTTCGGTCGTCGATCCAGGGTCGAGAAATTTCGACAGCCGCTCGCGGCCGTTGATCCGCATGTGATGGCTGCACTTGGGGCACACGTGCAGATTGCGTTCGATCTCCGCGCGATAGAGGACCGCATCGCAGGCCGGACACTTCGTCCACAAGCCTTCGGGCACGGAGCGCGTGCGGCGCTCGGTTTTGATACGCGACGGGACAATTCGCTCGAACCAGGACATGCTAGGAGGCCTCGGCCACGCGGAATACTTAAGATAGGCTAGAAGTTTAGCCCAATAATCCCGCCAGCGGCTTAAGATCGCCTTGGTCCGGCGGCGGGATTTGGTACGCAGGCGGGTACTCGACCCGCCACAGGTAGAGCCCTGCGGCCGGGGCGGTGGCGCCGGCAAAGCGGCGATTCCCTTGGGCCAGCACCCGCGCCATGGCCCCCGTAGGATCCGCTTCTCGCTGCACGTCGAGGAGCGTTCCGACGATGTTGCGCACCATATGATGCAGGTAGGCGTTGGCCGCGATCTCCATCCAAAGATAATCGCCTTCGCGCCTCACCTCGATCCGATCGACCCGCCTGATGGTGCTCTTCGACTGGCACTCAACCGAGCGAAAAGCCGAGAAATCGTGCTCGCCGATCAAGGCCTGCGCCGCGGCATGCATGGCCCCCGCGTCGAGCGGGCGATGGATCCACGCAGTGCGGGTGCGATGGAGCGCGGATCGCGCACTCCGATTCAATATGCAGTAGCGGTAAATGCGGCGGATCGCCTGGTGGCGAGCGTGAAATCCCAGCGTCACTTCACCCGCCCATTGCAAGGCGATCGCCGGAGCGAGCTTGGTGTTGGCACCCAACACCCACGCGCGGGGCGAGCGCACCGCGGTGGTGTCGAAGTGAATGACCTGACCGGCGGCATGCACGCCCCTGTCGGTGCGGCCGGCGCAAATCGCGACGATGGGATGTCCCGCCACGAAGGATATCGCCGCTTGCACGGCGTCTTGGATCGACACCGAGTGCTCCTGGGACTGCCAACCGGCGTACTCGGTGCCGTCATACTCGACGATGGCAGCGACGCGGCGGCCCCCGGTCTCGGGTCCAGAGTCCGTCACGCCAGGCTCCCTACCTTAGCCGGGCAAGGTCTCAATGAGGCGCTGGGCTTCCTGTTTCTGACTGGCCGAACCTTCATGCACGACTTCCTCGAGGATGCTGCGTGCACCTTCCGGATCGCCCATGTCCATGTATGCCCGCGCCAAGTCGAGCTTGGTGCCAACCTCGCTCATGGTCACCGGCTCCAGCTCCGGAGGCAGCCCGTGATCGTCGGGCTTGAGCTTGGTGCTGCGAGTGGTCGCGTTGATCGCCGTGAGCTTGTTGGTCGGCGCCTCGGCCCCATTCATCGCGTCGCCCACATCGAGATCGACGCGGCGGTTGCGCTGGCTGGCCTCGAACACTTCACTCGAGAAGACCTCGTCTTCCGCCCGCGGCTGCTCGACCGTATCGCCGCTGCCGAGCGCATTCGCAAGCCGATCCAGGTCCAAGTCGATGCTGTCGCCGCTGAGACCCGCTGCACCGGCAAGCGCCCGTAGCCTCGAGGTCGAGTCGCCGTCGATTTTCTCGGGATCCGCGACGTCCGAGAACTCGGGCGACTTGAAGCGCGTCGTCGGACTGACGTCGGCCCGCGGCATCTGTACCGTAGGAGCAGACTCCGGCCCGAGCACGGCGGTTTTGATCTCTTCGTGATCCGAGCCCAGATCGGCGACGAACGAGGCTTCCAACTCGCGTTCCAGTTCGGTCAGGTCGCGATCGCGCGAGCGGTTCTCCGCTTCGGCCATCATGCGCCGCGACTTTTCATCGAGTCCGGCGACCATGGTCGGCATGTCGGCCGGGTGGTCGGTTTCTTCGAGGGGCGAGCCGCTTGCGGCGGGGTGGTCGGTCTCCTCCAGATGCGAGCCGCTCACCGCCGGCGATCCGGTCTCTTCGAGCTGATCGAGATCCAAGCCCAAATCGTCGATCGAAACCTCGGCGGTCTGATCGGCTTTCACCGGCCCCAGCTTCGAGGAAATCCGGTCGTGCACGTCGTTCGACTTCAACGCCGGCGACTCAGCGGTCGGCGCATCCGCAAAATTCATCAACTCGGACTCGACGGTCGGTTCGTCGCGCGGCGGCATGTCGCGCGTCGGAGAATCATCGGCGCCGCGCTCCGGGGTGTCCAAGGTAAAGTCCAGATCAGATCCGGCGCGCATGGCGGGGGACTCGCCCGTCGTCGCCATATCGGCGCTCTCCTTGGCGTGATCCGCCCGGCCGTGTTCACCTTCCGGCTCGCCGAACAAGTCGATATCGACGCGGTTCTCGCCGCCTTCCAGATTCAGGTCGACCAGAGCTCCCGCGCCGCGGCCGCTGCCCGCAGTCGAGGCGAACAATGGTTCGTCGGGGCAAATCTGTTTGCCCATGATGACGATCTTGTCCCACTCGCCGGCGGGAGCGCGGTCGCGCGTCGCTTCCAATCCCTTGGCCGTTTGCAGGAACGCGTCCTTGTTGCCCCAAACGAAATAGATCTCGAGCAGCTTCAGGCGCAGATCGCGCCGGTCCGGCTCGCGCTCGAGCGCAATTCGCACGAGGTCGGCGGCCTGGTCATACAGGCCGTATGCCATGTGAAAATCGGCTTCGGCCAGGGGATCACCCTGATCGAGATTGACCGCGCTCTCGCTCGACATCGTGTCTTCGGGAGCTTTGATGTCGGAGTGCGTATCGCGCAAGCGATCGGGCTCGTCGAAATCGGGCGCTCGATGTTCACCGGATTCCTCGACGACGAAGGAATCATCGCCCTTGCGCCCGGCGGCAGATTTGGCGGGCGGATCGCGGAACTCGGAAATGTCGGTTCCATCCAATCGATTCAGATCGATCGCGCCGTCTTGTCTGCGCCGCCACGCCGCGAATGCCAGCACCACGATCAACGCGATGATTACCGCGGCCGGCACCCACCAGTTCGCCGCCACCCAGTCGATCCAGGAACCCGATTCGGCAGCGGGCGCCGCGGCCGGCTTCTTTTTTACGACGGGTGCGGGTGCAGGAATCGGTGTGGGCGTCGATGTGCTTTGCGCCGACGGCGGCACGGGCGTCGGTGTGGACGCTGCCGGGGCAGTTGCAGGCGGCGGCACCGCTGCAACGGATGGCGCTGGAGTGGTTTGAGCCGGGGCGGGCGCCGCAGGCGCCGGGGCGGGGGAAGGTGCCGGCGCCGTGGGCGGCACGCCGAGCTTGCGCTGCAGGGCACTGAGCTCGCTATTTCGAATGTCGATCAAGCGATGCGACGCGGCGAGCTG
Organism: Steroidobacteraceae bacterium; assembly: GCA_035569355.1. Lineage (GTDB taxonomy): Bacteria > Pseudomonadota > Gammaproteobacteria > Steroidobacterales > Steroidobacteraceae > Bog-1198. The sequence goes on along the minus strand of DATMNF010000136.1, from coordinate 20,028 downwards.
CGCTTCCAGATCCTTGACGCGATCCTTGAGCGCTTGGGCTTCGGCGTTCGCTGCGCCCGAGTCGCCGCTGCCGGTCGCGCCGCCGCCGGCGCTCGGCGTCACGAGGCGCAGGTGCCCGCCCGCGCTTGCTCCGCCCGCGCCGCGCCACGCACTCATCTGGCGATGCACTTCGCTTATCGCTTCGGTCTGATTCAAAGCCGCAATATCATCCGCACCCGGGATTCGCAGCACTGCGCCCCGGCGCAAAATATTGATATTTCCGCCGAACGCATCCGGATTGGCCCGGTACACGGCCATCATGGTTTGATCGATGTTGCCGGGCGCGGCTGGCGCATTGGCGTGCAAGCTGCGCGCAATCTTGGTCAGCGTATCGCCTTGGCTAACGCGATAAGTACCCCCGGCGGCGACCGGGCCTGCGGTCTCCGAGGCGGCGGCTGTGGACGGCGCGGAGGCAGGGGCGCGACTCACCGTCGGCGGCGAGGATGCGGACGCGGCGGGCGCGGATGCAGCGCGGCGCGCCGGCGGGGCGCTGACGGTCGGCGCGGTCACGGGAGCCGCACTGCTCGCGGTCTCTCCCGGCGTATACACCGGCGGGTCGAGCAGCACCGTGTATTCACGCATCAGGTGGCCGCGAGCCCAATTCACGTCGACCAGGAACGTTACGAACGGTTCGGGGATCGCGTCGCTGGAGCGCACCAGCAAGGCATCGCGGCCGTCCTTGCCCTTGCCCACCTTGAACGTGAGCGTGGACAAAAAGGGCGGGCGATCGATGCCGTAACGCGTGAATGCCTCGCGGCCGGCCAGTGTTGCGCGCAGCGCCACCAATTCGTCCTGGGAGGCCGCAATCAGGTCAATCTCGGCGTTCATCGGCTCGTTGAGCGCCGAATTCAAATGGATCTCACCCAGACCGAGCGCCCAAGCAGAGGACGGCCACAAAAAGGACGGGGACAGAAGGCACGCCAGCAGCATCAGGCGAGGCATCGTCAGGGACATTTCTACTCCCAGGAATCTGGTGGGCAAGCGGGTAAAGTTCATTGTGCTATAGGAGCTTGCAATCGAATTCTCACTTGCCCTTTACATAGGTCGATAACTATATCTTACTGGGGTCTATTTACCAAAATATGGGCCACTGAAACTGCGTTATGTGCCGCACATTTCCGAACATTATCAGCCACGACCCAAAAATTTAGAGCGCAATCACGCGTCAAATCCGCCCGCATTCGGCCTACATATACCTTATCCGGCTCCGTTGCCACTGTCGCCGGAGTCGGTAGATCCGCAACCTCATCTCCATCGACGACGCAAATTCCCTTGCCGCGCCGCAGCATTGCCGCCGCATCGGCGACACTCGCAGGGCGGGCGAACCTTGCATGCACCGCAAGACTGTGGCCGAAGAACACCGGCACGCGTACCGCCGTCGCGTTTATTTCCAAGTGAGGCAAATCGAGCACGCGCCGTGTCTCGTGCCACAGACGCCGCTCCTCGCGCGATACGCCGTCCGCCTCCAATGCGTCCACTTGCGGGATCACGTTGAAGGCGATCTGACGGCCATAAGCGCGTCCCCTCGCCTTCTTACCGCTCAGAAGCGCCACGGTTTCCGCCGCCAGCTCTTCCATGCCCAAGCGTCCGCTGCCCGACACCGCTTGATACGTCGCCACCTCGGCGCGCTCGAGGCCCGCCAGTGCATGCAGCGGAGCAAGCGCCGTGGCGAGCGCTACGCCGGCGCTGCCCGGCAGTGCAATCAGACCGCGCGCGCCGACGGCATCGAGCACTTGAGGATTCACATCCGCGACCACGAGCGGCACATCGGCCCGCATTCGGAACGCCGCCGAATTGTCGATGACCCACGCATGTTCGGCAGCCGCGGGAGCGTAGCGCTCTGACAACGCCGAGCGGCCGCAAAAAAAAGCCAGATCCACGCGCGAGAAATCAAAGCCGGCGATGTCGCTCACCGCGAGCGGTTTGTCCTTGTCGGTACGTTCCGCGTCGCTCACCGCCCGGCCGACATGGCGCTCGTCGTCGAGCGCGTGCAACTCGGCAAACGCCATTTTTCGCGAGCGCAGCTCGTCGATCACGGCCTCCCCGATCAGGCTCGAGGCGCCGACCACGCCGATGCGCAGAGTGGCCGCCTTGCTCTTAGCCGAGTTGTTCATTCGTTGCCGGTCGTGATGACCGGCGTCGTGCGTACCACATCCGCGCACTGGGCGCGAAACCGCAGATAGTGATCCATCAACACCAGCGCCAGCATGGCCTCGGCGATGGGCGTAGCGCGTATGCCGACGCAGGGATCGTGCCGGCCGGTGGTGACGACTTGCACCGGTCTGCCGTGAATGTCGATGGTCTCGCCGGGTATTGTGATGCTCGAGGTCGGTTTCAGCGCGAGGCTCACCACGATGTCCTGGCCCGAGGAGATGCCGCCGAGTACTCCGCCGGAATGGTTGCTCTTGAAGCCCCGCGGGGTAAGTTCGTCGCGGTGCTCGGAGCCGCGCTGCTCGACCGCGCGGAAGCCTGCGCCGATTTCGACGCCCTTGACGGCATTGATGCCCATCATGGCGCTCGCCAGATCCGCGTCGAGCCGCTCGAACACGGGCTCTCCCCAACCGGGAGGCACACCCTTCGCGATCACCGTCACTCGTGCGCCGATGGAATCTCCCGCTTCGCGAATGCGCCAGATGAGCTCCTCGAGTTCCTTCACGCGGCTCGGATCCGGGCAAAAGAAGGGATTGTCGTAGGCGCTGGCCGGATCCACGGGCTGCAGCACCAAAGAGCCCATCTGGGCAAGGTATCCATGGATGCTGATTTGCAGCCGCTCGCGCAAGTATTTGCGAGCGATCGCACCGGCCGCCACGCGCATTACCGTCTCGCGTGCCGAGGATCGCCCGCCGCCGCGATAATCGCGGAAGCCGTACTTTTGGGTGTAGGTGTAGTCCGCATGCCCCGGACGAAACCGATCCTTGATCTTCTCGTAGTCGCGCGAGCGCTGATCTTCGTTTTCGACCAGAAGGCCGATCGGCGTGCCGGTGGTTTTGCCTTCGAATACACCGGACAGGATGCGCACGGTGTCGGACTCGCGGCGCTGGGTGGTGTACTGGGACGCCCCGGGGCGGCGGCGCTCCACGTCGGCTTGCAGGTCCGCCTCGCAGAGCCCCATCCCCGGCGGGCAGCCGTCCACGACGCAACCGAGTGCGGGGCCATGACTCTCCCCAAAACTCGTCACGGTGAAAACGCGACCGAATGTATTGCCCGCCACGCGCTTACTTCCCCGTTGTCCTGCCCGCCCGTTTCCTGCCTGCCATCGTCTTGTGGAATTCTCCGCCCAAATCCCGCGCCCGGAGTAAGAATACGCCGCCTCCGCCCATCGTGATCTCCGGCCAGACGAACGGCAGCCTTGGAAAGGTGCGCAGCAACGTATTCTCGGTGTTGCCGACTTCGACGACCAATAGCCCCTCGCGGCGCAGATGCCGGCGCGCGGCAGCGAAGATCGACCGCACCGAATCAAGCCCATCTATCCCTGCGGCGAGCCCTAGCCCCGGTTCGTGCCGATACTCGCGCGGAAGCTTGGCAATTTCCGCGCGCCCGACATAGGGCGGATTGCTCACGATGATATCGTAACGGCGGCCCTTCACCCCGTCGAAATAATTCGATCGCAAGACCCTGACGCGCTTTTCGAGGCCCAAGCGCCGCACATTGCGGCGAGCCACTTGCAGTGCGGCCGCGGAGACGTCGACGGCGTCCACTTTCCCCTTCGGAAAGGCCATGGCACAGGCCGCAGCGATCGCGCCCGAGCCGGTCCCGAGATCGAGAATCCGGCGCACGCGTCGCGCGTCCACCCAGGGTTCAAATCGCTGCAGGACGAGTTCCGCGATGGGCGAGCGCGGCACCAGAACGCGCTCGTCCACGTAGAATTCGAGACCTGCGAAGAACGCCCGACGCGTGAGATACGGCAACGGTAGGCGCTCGCCGATGCGCCGCTCCAGCAATGCCGCCACGCGCGCCACCTGGCGCACATTCAATTCGCGGCCATAGGCGGCCACGCCCAATCCGTGCTCGATGCCTGCGGCAAAAAACACCAATTCCGCGGCCTCATCGCGCGCGTTGTCCGTGCCGTGACCGAAATGCACGCGCGCCGATTTGAGCACCCGCGCAACGCGCTCGATGGCGCCGCCCACGGTTTCGCCGCTGGCGGCGCGGGGAGCGGCCACGGCTCTTGCGGCTGTGTGGGATAATCGGCGCATGGCAACTCAATCGAAATTTCTGTCGTTCACGATCGTCTGCGTCGTCGGCATCGCGGGCATTGCCGCGGGTCTCATTTGGCGTCACTCGCCGGCTCCGATAGAACTCCACACCGGCACCTATCTCTCGCCGAGCCGCGAGCTGCCGGATTTTAGCCTGATCGACCAGCAAGGTAAGGTTTTTGGCTCCGCCAATCTACGTGGGCACTGGTCGATTCTGTTTTTCGGCTATACGAATTGCCCGGATTTTTGCCCTGCGACGCTCGCGACATTGGCGGCAATGCAAAAGCGCCTGCGTGCCGCCCAGGCGCCCGTGCTGCCGCAAGTGATCTTCGTGTCGGTCGATGCGAAGCGGGATACGCCGGAGCAATTGGCGAAGTACGTGCCGTATTTCGATCCCGGATTCATCGGCCTGACGGGGACCGATCAGCAGCAGATCGAAGCCATCGCGAAAAATATGGGCGTCGCCGTGAGCATCCAGCCGACGGCGGATGGGAATTATACGGTCGATCATTCCGCCGCGATCTTCGTGTTCAACCCTGACGGAAAGCTCGCCGCGATCCTGACCGGCCCCTTCAGCGTGGATGCGTTGCAGGGCGATCTGCAGCGCATCGTGGCCGCCCGCGGCACTCCGGCCGGGCGCGCATGAGCCTTCGCGGCCGGCTATTCGTTGGGTTTCAATATGTTCTGCCGCAGCACGCTCTGTCGCGGCTGGTGCGGGCAGCGACGCGCGTACGCATTCCATGGTTCAAGAATTTGCTCATCCGCTACTTTCTCAAGCTCTACCGCGTCGATATGACCGAAGCCGCCGAGAGCGATCCTTTTCGCTACGGCAGCTTCAACGAGTTCTTTACCCGCGCGCTCAAGAACGGTGCGCGTACCGTCGCAGACGACCCCGGCGTCATTGCGAGCCCCGTCGACGGCTGCGTCAGCGCGGCGGGCACGATCGAACACGACCAACTGCTGCAGGCGAAGGGCCGCCATTACAGGCTGACGGAGCTGCTGGCCGCCCAGCCCTGGGCGAGCCGTTTCGAAGGCGGCTCCTTTGCGACGATTTATCTCGCGCCTTTCAACTATCACCGCGTCCACATGCCGCTGCGCGGCGCCCTCAGGGAGACGGTATACGTCCCCGGCCGGCTGTTCAGCGTCAACGGCGTGACAGTGCAGCATGTGCCGCGCTTGTTCGCGCGCAACGAACGCGTTTTGACGCTGTTCGATACTGCGTTCGGTCAATTGGCGGTGGTGTTGGTGGGAGCGCTCAACGTGGGCAGCATCACGACCGTGTGGGCGGGTGACATCACGCCCGCGGCCCGCCGTTCGACCAGCAGGATACCGGCCCCACCGACGACGCTGGAAAGAGGCGCGGAGCTCGGCCGATTCAATATGGGTTCGACCGTGATCTTGCTATTCGAATCGAATCGGGTGCGCTGGCAATCCCAGATGCACGCCGGCGCCGAGGTGCGCCTGGGTCAATCGTTGGGCGTCCTCGCATGAGTTGGCGCCCGACGGCAACTTTAGGGGCGCTCACGCGTCGCGCCGCGATGCTGGCTGCGGCGCGAGAATTCTTCGCGAAGCGCCGCGTCCTCGAAGTCGAAACGCCGATATTGAGCAAGGCGGCGGTGAGCGACCCGCAAATCGAAACGTTGGCGTCGGAAGTCGCCGGCATCGCGGAGCCGGTCTATCTGTGCACCTCGCCGGAATACGCCATGAAGCGGTTGCTCGCGGCCGGCAGCGGCGATATCTACCAGATTTGCAAGGTATTTCGCGACGCGGAGCGCGGCCGCTGGCACAACCCTGAGTTCACTCTCATCGAGTGGTACCGCCTGGGGTTCGACGATGCGTCTCTGATGACCGAGGTCGCGGCGCTGATAGCTCACCTGCTCGCACCCTATCGCGAACTCGGGCCGGCGGAGCGGCTGAGTTACTCGGCGGCGCTCGAGAGCCACGCAGGGGTGGATGCGCACGGCGCGAGCGATGACGAGCTGTTGGAATCGGCACGCCGCCACGGGATCGTGTGTCATGCGGAGCTCGACCGGGATGCCAAGCTCGATCTCTTGATGGGTCTCGTCGTGGGCCCCCGGCTCGGCTTCGGCCGGCCGTGCTTCATTTGCGACTACCCGGTCTCGCAGGCCGCGCTCGCGCGATTGAAACCCGGGCCACCACCGGTCGCGGCACGCTTCGAGCTGTACCTCGACGGAGTTGAACTGGCCAACGGCTTTCACGAACTCGCGAACGAGCCCGAACAGCGTGCACGGTTCGTCCAGGATCAGAGGCGCCGCCGGGCACGCGGCCAGGTTGAGCGGCCGCTGGACGAAAATCTTCTCGAGGCACTCGAGGCGGGCCTGCCCGATTGCGCCGGGGTAGCCTTGGGCTTCGACCGTCTGGTCGCCGTTGCGTTGGGAGCGCCGCAACTCGCGGACGCGATGGCCTTCACCATCGACAACGCCTAGCGCGCGAATCAGGGGCCCGCCAGCCCTTCGGCTCGACCTAGCCCTTCGGCTCGACCTAGCCCTTGCCGCGCGACAAGTATTCGCCCGTGCGGGTATCGATGCGCAAGATCTCGCCTTCATTGATGAACAGCGGGACGCGCACGACCGCGCCGGTCTCGAGCTTCGCAGGCTTCGAGCCGCCGGTGGCGGTGTCGCCGCGCACGCCGGGATCCGTCTCGATCACCTTGAGTTCCATGTGCGCCGGCGGCGTCACCTGCAGCGGCACGCCGTTCCACAGCGTGACGACGCAGAGCGTGCCGTCTTTCAACCATTGGGCGCCCTCGCCTACGGCCTGCTTCGAGGCGGTGAGCTGCTCGAAGGTATCGGGCACCATGAAGTGGAAGAAATCGCCGTCGCTGTACAGGTACTGCATATCCGTGTCGACCACATCGGCGGCCTCCACGGTATCCCCGGATTTCCAGGTACGCTCGATGGTCCGGCCCGTTTTCAGATTGCGCACGCGAACGCGATTGAATGCCTGGCCCTTACCCGGCTTGACCATTTCGTTCTCGACGATCGCATAGGGATCCCCGTCGATCAGGATCTTGAGACCGGATTTGAATTCGTTCGTGCTATAGCTCGCCATCGAAGGCCTCGGACTTGAGGGGCGCGTATCATAGCCGCAACTCCGTGCCTTAGCCAATCCGGCCCAAATTTGGCCGGTTTTGCTAGTCTCCTTAGACACCGGTCCCAGATTCGGTAAATTCGAAGGTGTACACTTTGGGTCCATTTTTGAAAGGATTATGACTGCGTGACCGAACAGGGGGCCGTTCCAATGATCGTCATGACGAGGTCGCAGGATCACGTCGAGGCGATCAATAGCACGCTGCGCAAAGCAGGGCATCCGGTCCATTGCACCTGGCTGCCGGATGCCCGCGATCTCGGGGATGCTCTCACTCAGATCAACCCCGAGATGCTGATCGCATTCATCGAGGAGCTCGGCGTCGACTTGGGCTCGCTCATGAAGATCAAGCAACAGAGTGCGCCGGGGATGCCGGTGCTCATCATGCGCGAGCACGTCGATGAGGCCGCCATCGCCGATGCGATGCGCCTGGGTGCGCAGGACGTGGTGACGCTCGCCAACCGTAGCCGCCTTCAATCGGTCGCGACCCGCGAACTTCGCGCATATCGGCTCGAGCGCGCGCTCTCGACCACGCTGTCGTCGGCTCGCGAGTACCGGGAGCAGCTGCAGAATTTTCTCGAGGGCTCGGCCGACGCCATCACGCACGTGCAGGAAGGCATCATCGTGGATGCGAACCGCGCTTGGCTGGAGCTCTTCGGCTATTCGGGCGACGATGCCTTGACCGGCACGCCGCTCATGGATTTATTCGAACAGGAAACGCATCCGGCGCTCAAAGGGGCATTGGTGGCCTGCCTGCAAGGCAAGTGGTCGGGGCACGACCTCAAGGTGCAGGCGCTGCTGTCGGACGGCTCCAGCCTGGCGCTCAAGTTGCTTCTCACCAAGGCGGACTACGAGAACGAGCCCGCCGTTCGCATTGCGATATCGGCGGCTCACAAGAAGGATCACGATCTGGAGGTGCAGCTCGCCGACGCCGTCAAGAACGACGCGTCGACGCGCTTTCTGCAGCAACGCTATCTGATCGCAGCCGTGCGCGAGCGGTGCTCGCACGGAATGAAGGGCGGCGTGCGCTGGTTCGCCTATATCAAGCCGGACCGTTTCATTGAGATCCAAAACGCCATCGGCGTGCTGGCGAGCGAGGATTTCATGGCGCAAATCGCCGAACTGTTGCGCGCAGCTTTGACGCCCACCGACTTGTGCGGCCGCTTCGGCGGCAACGGTCTGCTGATCTTGCTGGAGCGCGGCACGGCCCGCGACGTCGAGACCTGGGCCGAGAACGTCGTGAAGCGCGTCAACGAGCATGTATTTGCGATCGAAGACAAGACTTTGCCGGCCACGGTGACGGTTGGCTTGGGCCTCCTGCCTGCCGCCAATCCCGACGTCGGCGCCGCGATCACGGATGCGGTGAGCGCCGCTCGCCGCGGACGGGAACTCGGCGGCAATCAAATGTACGTCGTCGATAAGTCCGACACCGACACCCGCGTGCAGGCCTACGACAAGATCTGGGTGAAGCACATCAAGAGCGCACTGATGGAGAATCGCTTCCGTCTCGTGCAACAGCCGATCGCGAGTCTGCTCGGCGAGGACAAGGGCATGTTCGACGTGCTGGTGCGCATGCTGGACGAACAGGGCACCGAAGTGCTGCCCGCCGAGTTCATCGCGGCTGCCGAGCGCAACGATTTGATGAAGAACATCGATCGATGGGTGATCGGTGCATCGATGTCGTTCGCCGCGAACCGCAAGGCCGCATGCATCTTCGTGCGCGTGTCGAAGGACACGGTACTCGACAAGAGCTTGCTCCCCTGGCTCGACACTCAGCTGAAATCGCTCAGGGTCGACGCGAAGCGCTTGTGCATCCAGGTGACCGAGGAGCTCGCGAATCAATACGTGCGGCAGACCAAGGACTTGGCCGAATCGCTGCGCAAGCTCGGCTTTCGCTTCGCTTTGGAGCATTTCGGCACCGGCCGCGACCCCTTGAAGTTGCTCGCCGACATCGACATGAATTTCATCAAGGTGGACGGCTCGCTGATGCAGGGACTCTCAACGAATCATCTGCAGCAGCAACGGGTCAAGGGGCTGGTCGAGGCCGCGAAGCGCCGAGGCATCGAAACGGTTGCCGAGCGCGTGGAAGATGCCAATACCATGGCGGTGTTGTGGCAGCTCGGCATCGAATTCATCCAGGGGTATTTCGTCAATGCCCCCGAAGATGTGACCATCTCGGGCGAGCGTCACTGATAGCAGCCTAGCCTAGCCCGACCTCGAGCCGATCGATCTGCTTGTAGGCGCGCGAGAATCTCTGACGGCGCTGGCCCTTCTTGTCCTGAAACTGTTTGAGATCTTCGTACTTGAGCTTCATCGGCGCATTGTTGCCGCTGTAGATCGTCAGCACTTCGCCGGGCGACACCACGGCCATCGCCACCAGGTATTCGTCGCGGTCCGCGGATTTCTTGCCCGGAATGCCGAACAGGTTCTGTCCCTTGCCGGCGGCCATCTCTTCTATTTGCGCCGCCGGCAGCGTCAGCACCTCGCCGTCATTGTTGACGAATATCGCGAGCGCCGCCGGCTGCGTGATCGGCTGAGCCGGCAAAACCCTTGCATTCTCCGGCACCTTGAGCACCGATTTGCCCTTCTTGTTGCGTGCGTACAGCTCGCGCAACTTCACGGCAAACCCGTAGCCTGCATCGCTCGCCAGCAGCCAGACGTCGTCCGGCTCGCCGATCAGCACAGCAGCAAAAGTGGCGCCGTCCGGCGGATCTACGGTGCCCGACAGCGGCTCCCCGTAACCGCGCGCGGCGGGCAGCTGATGCGCATCCAGGCTGTAGGCCCGGCCGGTAGAATCGATGAAGACGGCTTGCTGCAAGTTGCGGCCGCGGGCGGCGGCCTGAAACTCGTCCCCGCTCTTGTAGCTCAATGAGCGCACATCGATGTCGTGTCCTTTCGCGGCGCGTACCCAGCCCAAGCGGGACAGCACCACGGTGGTGGGCTCGCTGGTGAGCAGCTCCGTTTCGGAAATGGCTTGCGCGGCCTCTCGCTCCACCAAGCGGGTGCGCCGCTCGTCGCCGTATTCCTCGGCGTCGCTCAAGAGTTCGTCGCGAACGAGCCTGGTGAGCTTGGCCTTGCTCTTCAGCACTCCCTCGATTTCAGCGCGCTCTTCGCTGAGTTCCTTTTGCTCCTCGCGGATCTTCATCTCTTCGAGGCGCGCCAAATGACGCAGCTTGGTCTCGAGTATCGCTTCCGCCTGCTCATCCGACAGTTTGAAGCGCTTGATCAGTTTGGGCTTCGGCTGATCTTCCGTGCGCACGATGCGAATCACTTCGTCCAGATTCAGATACGCGATCAACATGCCATCGAGGATGTGCAGCCGGGCGTTCAATTTCGCGAGCCGGTGATTCAGGCGCCGGGTAACGGTCGATTTTCGGAACTGCAGCCATTCGAGCAGCAACTCCTTCAAGCCCATCACCCGCGGGCGGCCGTCCAAGGCGATGACATTGAGGTTGACGCGGTAATTGCGCTCGAGGTCCGTGGTCGCGAACAGGTGCGCCATCAGTGCCGAGGTGTCGACGCGATTGGATTTGGGGACGATTACCAGCCGGGTCGGATTTTCGTGATCCGACTCGTCGCGGAGGTCTTCGACCATCGGCAGCTTTTTCTGCTGCATCTGCGCGGCGACCTGTTCCTGTACCTTGGAGCCTGACACCTGGAACGGCAGCGCGTCGATCACGATCTCGCCGTCCTCGATTTTATAAGTGGCGCGGGCCTTGAAAGTGCCGGTGCCTGTGTCGTATATCTGCACGAGATCATCCCGAGGCGAAATGATTTCCGCGCCGGTCGGCAAATCCGGCCCCTTGATGTGCGCCATGAGCTTGCGCGTGCTCAAGTCCGGATCTTCGAGCAGGGCAACACAAGCCTTGGCGACTTCCCGAAGGTTGTGGGGCGGGATGTCCGTGGCCATGCCGACCGCAATACCCGAGCCGCCATTGAGCAGAAGGTTGGGAACCCGCGCGGGCAGCATCGAAGGTTCGTCCAGCGAACCGTCGAAATTCGGCGCCCAATCGACCGTGCCCGCCCCCAGCTCCTGCAGAAGCAACGTCGCATAGCGCGTCAACCGCGATTCGGTATAGCGCATCGCCGCGAACGATTTTGGGTCGTCCGTAGAACCCCAGTTGCCTTGCCCGTCGACGATGGGGTAGCGGTACGCGAAATCCTGGGCCATGTGCACCATGGCCTCATAGCAGGCGGAATCGCCGTGCGGATGGAATTTTCCGATCACGTCGCCGACCGTGCGCGCGGACTTCTTGTGCTTGGCGCCGGCGGCCAGCCCCAGTTCGCTCATCGCGTAAACGATGCGCCGCTGCACGGGCTTCAGCCCATCGCCCAAGTGTGGCAACGCCCGATCCAGGATGACGTACATCGAATAATCGAGATACGCTCGTTCCGCAAACGACTTGAGCGGCTCCTTCTCGATGCCTTCGAAATTGAGTTCCTGGTCTTTCATGACATTACTGTCGCAGCGTAGGAGCCTGTGTGATATTCCGGTTGAGCCGCGTTAAATATGCGCCAGATTGCCCTTCGTCTCGAGCCACTCGCGCCGATCGCCGGCGCGTTTTTTCGCCAGCAGCATGTCCAGCATCTGGTCGGGACTGTCGCGTGCATCGATGGTCATCTGCACCAGCCGGCGCGTCTGCGGCGCCATGGTGGTCTCGCGCAACTGCAGCGGGCTCATTTCGCCCAGGCCTTTGAAGCGCGTCACAACCGGCTTGGAGCGGGGGTTTTCGGCGGCAATGCGCTTCAGCACCTTCTCGCGCTCCGCCTCATCGAGCGCATAGGCCACTTCCTTGCCGGCATCGATCCGAAACAGCGGCGGCATGCAGACGTAGACGTGTCCCGCCATCACGAGCGGCCTGTAGTGGCGCAAAAACAAGGCGCACAGGAGCGTTGCAATGTGCTGTCCGTCGCTGTCGGCGTCCGCCAGAATGCAAATCTTGTGATAGCGCAAACCCGACAGATCGGTGGCGGCGGGTTCGACGCCGATGGCGATGCTGATGTTGTGAACTTCCTGGGATTGCAGCACCTCGGCCGTGTCCGCTTCCCAGGTATTCAAGATTTTGCCGCGCAGCGGCATGATGGCTTGAGTTACGCGGTCGCGTGCCTGTTTGGCTGAGCCGCCCGCCGAATCTCCCTCCACCAGGAAGAGCTCGCCGCGCGCCGGATCTTGGCTCACGCAGTCGGCAAGTTTTCCGGGCAGCGCGGGGCCGGCGACGATGCGCTTGCGCGAGACTTTCTGGCTGTCCTTGAAGCGCTGCTGCGCATTGGCGATGGCGAGCATGGCGATTTTCTCGCCCTGATCGGGATGCTGATTGAGCCACAGGGCAAAGGCATCCTTGATCACCCCTTGCACTATTCCGGCGGACTCGCGCGAGGAGAGTTTCTCCTTGGTCTGTCCTGCGAACTGCGGCTCGCGCATTTTCATCGACAGCACGAAACTAACGCCGTCCCAAACATCTTCGGGCGTCAGTTTCAAACCCCGCGGCACGAGATTGCGAAACTCGCAGAACTCGCGCACCGCGTCGGCGGTTCCGGCGCGCAAACCGTTGACATGCGTCCCGCCCTCCACCGTGGGGATGAGATTGACGTAGCTCTCCGTGATGCCGTGCTCGGACTCGAGCACCCAGGCGATCGCCCAATCCAGGGAACCACCCTCGATGTCGCGCTTGCCGTAGAACGTCTCGGCCGGCAGCCATTCTCCCTTGCCCAGTTCCTCCGCCAGATATTGGTGCAAACCGCCCGTGTAAAACCACTCGTCACGCTCGCCGGTTACTTCGTTCAGCAGCGTCACGCGCAGGTTCGGGCACAGCACCGCCTTCGCTCGCAGCACCTGTTTGAGCTTCGGGATGGCGAACTTGTCGGTGTCGAAGTATTGCGGATCCGGCCAGAACCGAATGGTCGTTCCGGTTTTCGATTTCGCCACCTCGCCCACCACCTCGAGCCGGGACTTGAGGCGCCCGCCCACGAAGCTCACGTTGTATTCCTTGCCGCCGCGGCGCACCCAGCATTCGAGGTGCTTCGACAGCGCATTGACGACCGATACCCCCACCCCGTGCAATCCGCCGGCGTGCTGGTAGGTTTTGTCGTTGAATTTTCCTCCGGCGTGCAAGCGCGTCAGGATCAATTCGACGCCGCTGATCTTCTCCTTCGGGTGGATGTCGACGGGCATTCCGCGGCCGTCGTCCTCGACTTCCAACGAGCCGTCCTTGAACACCGTCACATTGATGTTTTCACAGTAGCCGGCCAGCGCTTCATCGACGCTGTTGTCGATGACTTCGTGCGCCAGATGATTCGGACGCGTCGTGTCGGTGTACATGCCCGGGCGCCGGCGAACCGGGTCCAGGCCGCTCAATACCTCGATGTCGGAGGCCGTGTATGACGATGCCATCAGTTACCTCTTGGAAGGCGGCGGAGTCTAGCATGCGCATCCGTCGCTGATCAGCTGGCAGCCTGGCCGGGATTGGGCTATCTTTCGCGCACCATGGGAATCGCAAACGTTCAGAACCTGGCGCGCACTCTGCCGGTGTTGCCGCGCCCCTACGGGATTCGGGTGCGCCTCAAGCCCGGCGATCCGTTTGCAAAGCTGCTCGGCACCGACTGGCAAAAGACCCATTGGTTTTTCACGGCAGCGGAACGTGACCGCGTCCTGGAGGAGATGTCGCGCAAGCACGAATACTCGCGAATCGGCGACCAGCCGGCGCTGGTGTTCGAGAAAGTGGAAAAGCTCGCCGAAAGCCGCAATTTTTAGTCGCCGCGCATCAAAACGTGCGGCCGAGAAATAAATAAAACCCTGCGGTGCCGGCTTGATCGTAGCCGGATCCCAAATAAACCGGGCCAAGAAACGTGTCGAACGCGAGGAATATCGACGCATCCTTGCGTGCCGATGAGAAACTGATGTCGCCGCGGTGCTCCCAGGTGTTGCCGAGCTCCAGCGACATGCCGATATAGGCCGGAAACTCGAAAAAACCCTCGCCGCCGCGGCCGATTTTCCGAAAGTAGATTGCCCGGCCGATCGCATAGTGGGGTCCGATCAGCGAGCTCGGCGCGAGTCCCGACAAATTGAAGAAGCCTCCCAAGGAATAGAATTCGGGCAGCGCGTTCGGTTTGAAGGCGCCATCCAGCGTACTACCCGCCGACGTCCACAACAGAACGGTGTTGCGCCCCCGCGAACGGGCCATCAGCCAATCGGCCTGCACGCGGTCGGATGCAATGTCCGCGCCCAGATTGGTGCGATTGGCGTCCCACTGCAAGGTGAACGTCTGGCCGTCGCGCGGGAAGTGGATATTGTCGAGGCGATCGTAGCTGAACTTGAAAAAGTACTCGCCGTTGTTGTATTGCTGCTCCACCAATGCCGGATTGCCGAAGCGCGCGTGCGTCAGGCCGTTGGCGCGGTGCCAACCCGCGCGGATCTCACCCCAGTTGCCGAGATTGCGTCCAATATCGAGGTCGCCTTCGACCTCGCGGTCGCGAAAGTCCGCCACTTCCAGATTCCTGGCGTAGATCGCAAGATCGCGCGCCTCGATGCGCGCGCTCGGCGCCACGAACCAGGTTCGGGATGGGTCTAGCGGCTGATAGAACTCGCTGACGACCTTGGGGTCGCTGCCGATTTGCACATCCGTCAGCAGTTCCGCGCCCAATTCGTTGATTTCGGTCACTACAAATCGCGCGGCGGCGTTGTAGCGGCTATTGCCCTGGAAATCGTCTTCCAGGTTCAAGCCGAAACGAAGATAGTTGGGCCCCCAGGATTTGCGGCGCGCCCGTACTTCGATGCCGGATTCTTGGGTTCCGCCCTCGCCTTGATCGACCAAGGTGTAGTCGAGGGTCTCGAAATTCCCGAGGCCGTACAATTCCGTGATGTGCTTGCCCACCTGATCGAGATCCAGCGGCTTGCCCACCAGCGGCTGCATTTCGGCCTGGATGGTCTTCTCATAGAGTTTGGACTGCGGGTCCACACGGACGAACTTGATGACCGGCAGCCCCGGCTCGCGCGTCGCGCGGCGCGCCAAGTAGTCTCGATATGCGGTCTCGCCGACGCTGTAGGCCTCGAGCTCAGGCGCCGCGTCTCGCGCCGCGTCCCCGCCGCGAAGGATAACGGCGCTCGGGGCGGTGAAATCCGTCGCGGTCGCCGAACCGAGGTTCGGCGCGATCAGGATATCCCGGGGTCCCAAAGAGGCCCGTTGGCGATCGGAGTCCTTGCGCACCAATATCGCCAGCATCTGATTGGATATGGAGAGGGCGGAATCGAGCGCGGCGCGCGGCTGCAGTGGAAAGCTAACGTCCGACACGATGAGCACATCCGCGTGCATGGCGCGCGCCACGCTCACCGGAAGGTTTTCCGCCAAGCCGCCGTCGACCAGCAAGCGGCCGTTCGATTCCACCGGCGCGAATACTCCCGGGGCCGACATGCTGGCGCGCATTGCGATTGCGAGATCACCTTTGTCCATGACCACGGCATCGCCGGTCTCCAGATCGGTGGCCACCGCGCGAAATGGAGTGGGCAGCAGGTCGAAATCGGTGCTGTTGCTGAACGGCAGGGTCAGTTGACGCAGCGTTTCCTGCAGCTTCTGCCCTTGAATGAAGCCTTTGGGAAGCAGGATTTGCCCATGCTTCAACCCTAGAGGCAGCCGAACCAAAAAATTACGGTCGTCTTGTTTGCGCCGGAAGGCCAGATCGCGGCGCGGCGGCACATCGCGAAATGCCTCCTGCCAATCGAGCGATCGCATCGTGGCATCGATTTGCTGCGCCGTCATGCCGCTCGCGTACAGTCCGCCGACGATGGCGCCCATGCTGGTGCCGGCTATGCAGTCGATGGGAATTCTCAATTCCTCGAGGACCTTGAGTACTCCAATGTGCGCCATGCCGCGTGCGCCTCCGCCCGACAACACGAGGCAGATCCGGGGCCGCGCCGCAAGATCCGTGGATGGTTGATCCGCCTCCGCCCTTGATCCGGTCGTCCATAAGCATCCGGTGAGCACCGAGGCCAGTCCAAACCGTAAAATGAGCTTCCCCATGATGGGGGCTTAGTTTAGTTCACGACGTCGATACTGGAAGCGGTAAAGGTATTGCTCGTGCGGTTGAACACTCCCTTGGCCACGAAGTGCAGGGCCGGAGTCGCCGCGACCGTCGACAGCGGCAGCTGCGTCACGAAGCTCGCAAAGCTGTTGTACACGGTAATGGTTGTCGTGTCCGACGCCGAAAGATTGCCGATGGCAAATATCGGCAAGAACAACGGGGGTAGGCCCGGGGTCGGGGCCGGCGCGGTCTGCGGCACGATGGTCGGGCTCGCCACCAGAGACTTCAAGTCGATGCTCTCGGATCCAATGCGAATCACGCCTGCGCTGTAGTTCGCGTTGGCAAGGTCGATCGTCAAGCCGGCACTCGTCAGGGTGGCGAACGGCGCGGTCGTCCCGGCGCTGGTCCAATCGACCTGCAGATAGGCGGGGACGGACACCTCGGAATTGATGGTGAATGCTTCGAAATCCGGCGGCGCGGCGCCGAATGGCGGAAATACGCCATCGATCCACACCGGGCTGCCTGCGGTCACGCCCGCGGGTATCGCGAGGCTGCCCGTGGCCACCGCAAAACTCGCCGGGGTCACGCCGCTGGGTCCATTGCCGGTGAAATTGTAGTCGGCGACCGGCCAATTCTCGATCGTCTGCAGATTCATCGTCAGGCTTCCCGACGCCGTGGAGACCAGCGGACCCCAGAGCTCGGTGGGTATGAGGCGCACGGATCCGGTATTGGTGCTGGAGGAGCCGGTCGCATCCACGCTCACCACGCCGGATGCCGGGCAACTCGTACAGACGCCGCGGGCAATGATGTGCTGGCCGGCGGCGATCGAATTGTAGTTGAGCCCGGTCAACGTCGTGTTGTTTTCCGCCGTCACGATGGTGCTCGGTCCGATGAGAAGGACGGCGTCGGTATCGTTGTATTGGCTCGTCCCGTTGTTCAGTTGCAGGGTCGAGCCACGTAAGCTCAAGGTATTTCCGGTGCGTGCGACCACATCGCCTTCGAGGCCTTGGGTATAGAAATCCTCGAGCGTGCTTCCCGCAACGACGTAGGTGGAACTGAATTTCCCCGCCGTGGCCGAGGGCGTCGGCGTCGGCTCGTACGTGCAATAAGCCGCGGTCATCGTCGAGCCCGCGGACAGCTGCGACAACGTGGTGAGGCCCGGGGTTCCGACATACGTGGTGCCGTTGATCAAGTACACCGTGTTCGGTGCATTGAAAATCGTCAGGGATCCCAGGCTGTCGACCTCGTCGTAGAACGGCCGTACGTAGACGGTGTAAGTCCCGATATTGACGTCCGAATTGATGAGCGGACCGCGTATGCGGATCGGCCTGGTGTCAGGGGCGCTGATGGCCGCGGTCATGAACGGCTTGACGGTCACGGTTGGGGGACTGGTAGCCAAGTTCACCACATTCGACGCGGCGAGATCGAAATCGAGGGCGAGACGCATTGCGCTGGTCGATGCGTAGGTCGGCGTGATGACGAAGGGATGAGCCGTGTCGAATGTGATGTTGACGCTCTGCGTGGTCACCGCGGCTCCCGTCGTGTCCACGACTTTCGCCTGAACCGGCACGCCGTTGACCATGACCGAGATGTTGGCAGCGCTGTAATCCACGATTATCGTCGCGGATGTGTAGGTGTCGTTCGGGATGCTCGCCGAACTCCAGAGCTCGGAGATGTTGTTGAGCTTCGTGAAATCCACCGTTTCAGCCGCCGCCACTGCGGTAATCACCCCGACGGTCTTGCCTGTCAGGGTCACTGAATCGACGTTGACGGTGTAGCTGGTGAAGTCGCCCGGCGTGTCGCTCAAGGTGACCCAGCCGATGCCGAAGCCGCTGGTGTTGTTGTGATTGTGGCAGCCTGCCGCGACGAGGGCAGCGGCGCACGTGAGCGCGCGCAGGTGTTTACGAGCGTATCGAGCGAACAATGAGTGCACTACAGCTTCCAATATTGTGGGGGTGAGGAGGAATTAGGCTGCGTAGAATAAAGGCTTTCGAGAGCGTGCGCGCAGCAAAGTTCCATTTGCGAAGATCAGCGATCCGCCCCTCGGGGGACTTGTTGGGTTATACAGTGAATGTTTCCCCCGCCGAGCAACACCTCGCGGGTCTCGACTCCCAGCACCGTGCGGGTGGGAAACAACCGCCTGAGCGTCGCCCGTGCCGCAGCGTCGCGGCGCTTGTCGTACAGCGGCATGACCACGCATTTATTTGCGACGTAAAAATTGATGTATGACGCCGCCAATCGGTCGCCTGCCCTGCGCGGGCGGCTGCCGGTGCGCTGGTCGATACCGTTTGCCTCCTCGGCGGTCATGAAGAGAGGCTCCGGTTGATGGATCTTGTGAATCGTGAGCTCACGGCCCCGAGCGTCGCGGGCCGTTCTCAAGCGTTGGTAGGCATCCTGGGAAATCTCGTATTGCGGATCGCTGCGATCCGAGGTCCAGGTCAGAGCGACATGCCCGGGACTCGTGAAGCAGGCCAGTTCGTCGATATGGCCGCCGGTCTCATCGAGATACACGCCCTTGCCCAGCCAAATCACTCGCGTGACGCCGAGATAGCGGCGCAATTGTTCCTCGACGTCGGCCCGGGTGAAATCAGGGTTGCGATTCGGATTGAGCAAGCATTCTTCGGTGGTCAAACAGGTGCCCTGGCCGTCCACGTGGATGGCGCCGCCCTCGAGCACGAAGGACGTCCGGTACCGATCGGCGCCCTCGAGTTCCAGCACCTTTTGCGCGACCTCGTCATCGCGATCCCAGGGAAAGTACAGGCCGCCCTCGAGGCCGCCCCAGGCGTTGAAAGTCCAGTCGACGCCGCGCCGCCGGCCCTTTGCATCGATGACAAAGGTCGGCCCGCAGTCGCGCATCCAGGCGTCGTTGCTGCTCAGTTCGACGACGCGTATCTCGCGCGGCAACCGGGCGCGCGCGTTTTGGAATTGCGCCGCCGAAACGCCCACGGTCACCGGTTCGCCGCCGGCGATGGCGGCCGCGATCGCCGCAAATACGGCCTGTGCCGGTTTGGCCCCGCAGCGCCAATTGTCCGGACGCTCCGGCCAGAGCATCCAGCAGCCGGAATGCCGTTCGAACTCCGCCGGCATACGGAAGCCATCCTTGGCGGGGGTTGATGTGAGGGTACGCAATGCTTAAGTCTCCGGTCGCGCATGCTAGCATTGCGGCTGAATGTATAGGAGCGAAGCGATGTCCGACGCGAAGCCATTCCAGGTGCAAGTCCCCCCCGGGGGCGAGAAGATTACGATCGCGAACGGCAAATTGCGTGTGCCGGATCAGCCCATTATTCCGTTCATCGAAGGCGACGGCACCGGCCGCGACATATGGCGCGCGAGCGTGCGGGTATTCGACGCCGCGGTACAAAAGGTCTATGGCGGAAAACGCAAGATTCATTGGATGGAGGTGTTCGCCGGCGAGAAGGCGAACAAGGCATACAACACGTGGTTGCCGGACGAAACCGTCACCGCCTGCCGCGATTATTTGATATCGATCAAAGGCCCTCTCACCACGCCGGTGGGCGGCGGCATTCGTTCGCTCAATGTGGCGCTGCGCCAATTGCTGGACTTGTACGTGTGCCTGCGCCCCGTGCGTTGGTTCAAGGGTGTGCCCTCTCCGGTCAAGGCACCGGAGAAGGTTGACATGGTTATTTTCCGCGAGAACACCGAAGACATC
>DATMNF010000135.1:0-9756 GCA_035569355.1 Steroidobacteraceae bacterium | reverse complement strand
AAGGACGTGGCGCAGTACTACCACGCCCAGGCGCAGCGCAGCAAGGCGGTGGCGGACTATCAAGAAGCGGCGAAGTGGTACCGCAGTTATCTCACGAGCTTCCCGGACGACCCGGACTCGGCCGTGACCGATTACCTGCTTGCCGACACCTTGTTCGAGAGCAAGCAATACATCGAGGCCGCGAAGGAATATGAGAGCACCGCCTATCATTACGGTGAGCATGAAAAGGCGGCGGCCGCGGGCTACGCCGCAATCATCGCCTACGGAAAACAGGAAGAGACGCTGAGCGGCGACGCCAAAACGGCCGTGCACAACCGCGCCCTCGACAGCTCGCTCAAGTTTGCACAGACATTTCCGGCGCATCCGGAAAGCGCGCAAGTTTTGACGCGGGCGGCCACCGATCTCTACACGGCCAAGGACTACCCGCGTGCGATTGCGACGGCGGAAGCCTTGTTGGCGCGCCAGCCGGCCGTCGATGCCACCAAGCAGCGCGTTGCCTGGACCGTGATCGGGAATTCGAATTTCGATCAGGGCGTGTTCGACAAAGCTGAGAACGCTTACAACCACGCGGAAGCGCTGATGCCCGCCAATGATCCTGAGCGTCCGGCGATCGTCGAGCGGCTGGCAGCCTCGATTTACAAGCAGGGTGAGCTCCAGGCCAAGGCCGGCGACAGCGCGGCAGCGGTCGAAGCTTTTTTACGCGTGTCGGCGCTCGCGCCGACCTCGAAGGTGCGCGCGAGCGCAGATTTCGACGCGGCCTCGCTGCTCTTCAAGGACAAGCAATGGGATCGGGCCGTGGTCGTGCTGGAGGGATTTCGCCGCAATTTTCCGCAAAGTCCGCTGCAGGGCGAGGTCACGCGCGATCTTGCGGTGGCCTACACGGAATCGAATCACCCGGCCCAAGCGGCGATGGAGTTCGAGAAAATTGCGCAGACGCCGGGTGAATCGGCGGATGTGCAGCGCGAAGCCACGCTGCAGGCGGCGGATCTCTACGACAAGGCCGGCAACACGGCGAAGTCGCGCGCCATGCTCGAAGCATTCGTGAAGCACTTCCCGCAACCCGTGAACCCGGCGATGGAAGCGCGCAACAAATTGAGCGTGATCACGGCAAAAGCCGGCGATACCGCGGCGCGCGACTACTGGCTTCGCGAGATCATCGCTGCCGACCGCGCGGCAGGCGCCGCTCGCACCGATCGCAGCCGGGCGTTGGCGGCGAAAGCCACATTGACCTTGGCGGTCCCTGCACGCGACGAGTTCAGGCGCATCAAACTGGTGCTGCCGCTCAAGAAATCTCTGATCGAGAAACGCAAGGCGATGGAAGCGGCGCTCAAGGGTTACGAGCAGGCGGCGGATTACCAGGTGGCCGAGGTCACCACGGCCGCTACCTTCGAGAGCGCCGAGTTGTACCGGCAACTGGGCAAGGACTTGATGAGTTCTGAGCGGCCGAGGAATCTCTCCAAGGACGAACTGGAGCAGTACAACGTATTGCTCGAGGAGCAGGCCTTCCCGTTCGAGGAGAAGGCGATCAAATTGCACGAAGTCAATGCGGCGCGAGCGAAGGACGGCACCGACGATGAATGGGTGCAGAAGAGCTTTGCTGCGCTGGCGCAGCTCAATCCGGGCCGATACGGCAAGGTGGAGATCGGCGAGCAGCAGGTCGAATCGATGGGCGGCGATGCCGTGTCACGCGCGGTCAACGCGCCGGGCGCTACGGGCGCTACGGGCGCCGCGGCGCCCGGCGGCACTACAGCGCCCGCTCGTGCTGCAGCGGCACCCGCCGCGCCGGCCGCAGGCGGAAGAAAGAGTGCTGCGGTCACACCGGCCGCGGTCGAGGCACCTGCAATCCCCGAGCGTGCGGCACAGCAATACGCGCAGGCATTGCAGCTCATGAAATCGGGGCGCAACACCGACGCAGAGCTCGAATTCAAAGAGTTGGCGGTGGGCTACCCCGAATTGACGGGACCGCAGCTCAACTTAGGTTTACTGTACCTGCGCGACTCGCGCTTGCCGGAGGCCGAGGCGACGTTCAAGGCCGCGCTTGAACACGATCCGGCCAATGCGGTGGCCGGGAATGAACTCGGCATCGTCGAGCGCAGGCTCGGCAAATTTGCCGAAGCCGAGGCGGCCTATCAGCACACGATTGCTGCCGAACCTAATTACGCACCGGCGCATCTGAACTTGGGTGTGCTCTACGATTTGTACCTTGCGCAGCCGCAAAAAGCGCTCGATGAGTTTGAACGTTACATCCAGATTGGCGGCGAGAACAAACAAGTGGCCGGCTGGGTGATGGAACTGCGAAAACGCGTCGGAGCGCCCGCACCGGCGCCCGCGGCCAAGAAGGAGCCTGCATGAACACTGCAACCAAGATCTTGAGTTTGACGGCGCTCTGTTGCGCCATGGCGGCTCCGACAGGGGCGCAGCAGACAGCCGCGCCCGATGCTCCTGCGGCGGATGTAAAGCCAACCGCACCGGCGGGGAAACCCTCGAAACAAAGCGCGCAATCGGAAGCCGGTGACCCGCGAGCCGACACCTCGAGCTCGGCCATGACGGACCCCGCCGCGCCGGCGGCCGCGCCGCCAGCCGACCCCGGACGCGCTCCGGCGGCTGCCCGCGCGGCACGCGAGCCCAAATCTGGGGCGAAATCACCGCCTAAAATAGATCGGCTCGAACTGGGTACGGCCACCGTTACAGGCGACCGCGAACAGCCGAAGGTCATGTACATCGTTCCCTGGAAGCGATCGGACATCGGCGACCTGGCCGGCAGGCCGATGAATAGCCTGGTCGATGAAATCCTGGCGCCGGTCGATCGGGACGTCTTCAAGCGCGAGGTGGTTTACTACCACGCCGTGCAGGCAGACGCGTCTCAAAATGGTGCATCGCGCCAGCCGTCGCAGCAGGGTGAGAAGTAAGTCATAGCCGATTTTACGGAATCTGGTTGAATCTCAGGTTCAGAGCAGGTGGGCATTTTCTAGGAGCGCAATTTTATGAATTCGATCGTCAATTTCTTCAAGGACGGCGGGTTATTCCTCTATCCGCTGGCCTTGATATTCGTGGTCGGTATCGCGATCGCCATCGAGCGATACGTGTATTTGACCCGCGAGACCTTTCGCAACCGCAGTTTGTGGGATGACCTGGTGCCCGCCTTGAGCGCAGGGAACTTCAAACAGGTGGTCGGCCTCACGCAGAACTCCAAGGCGTCAATCGCCACGATTCTGAATTACGGCGTGGCGCGCGTCGCGAGCGCGCGCCGCCGCGACGACATCGAGAAAGCCATGGACGAGAGTCTGCTCGAGGTCATTCCACGCATCGAGAAGCGCACTCACTACCTGTCCTCGCTCGCGAACGTCGGGTTGTTGATCGGCCTGCTCGGCACGATCACCGGCTTGATCGGCGCCTTCAGCGCGGTGGCGACGGCGAACCCCGCCGAGAAGGCCAGCTTGCTCGCCGCGGCCATTTCGGTTGCGATGAACAACACCGCTTCGGGCTTGGCGGTGGCGATCACGCTGCTGACGTCGCACATGTTCCTGGAATCGAAGACCACCTCTTTGATAGACAGCCTCGAGATTGCATCGGTGAAATTCCTGAACTCCATCACGGAACGCCAATCCGACCAGCCGGCGCGCGAGCCCACGGCTCCGGCAACACCGACGGCGCGTGCGCCGGCCGCCGCCCGCGGCAGCATCTAGGGTACGAACGCTTAAGATGGTGCTCCAACCATGAAGTCAAAAGCCGCGCGCCTCGTCCGACGCAATCACGCCCGCTACCACCACGGACGTGACGACCTGAACATCGTGCCGATGATCGACATGATGGTGATCTTGGTGTTTTTCTTGATCTTCACCGCGGTGTTCTCCAAGACGAACATCCTGCAGCTGAATCTGCCCAACAGCAGCAACGCCGCTCCGCTCGATCTGCCCAAGGACCTGAAGCTCGAAGTCATCATTCGTCCCGACGACATCGTGGTCAACGACCGCAATTCGGGGCCGCTCAAGGTCCTCGCCAACACGGCGGGCGGCTATGATTTGGAGCATCTGTCGGAATTCATGCGCACGGTCAAATCGCAGTTTCCGCAGATGACCGATGCGACCATCCTGTCCGGCCCGAATATCACGTACGATTCCCTGGTGCAGGTGATGGACATCGTTCGCATCTATCAGCTCCCCGTGGCGCCCTTTTCCAAGGCGGAGCTCTTTCCGGATATCTCCATCGGGGATGCGCCGATATGACGCCCTACAGAATCAAGCGCCACCGCCAGCGCAGGCACGGCGCCAATCATTACGCCTTGATTCCGTTCATCGACATGATGACCATCCTGGTGGTGTTCCTGCTGGCGCACACGGCGGAAGTGGACATCCTGCCGAACACCAAGAACATCTCGATTCCTCAGTCGCTCTCGGACCGCAAGCCGAGCGCCGCCGTGGTCGTCATGGTGACCAAGGACTCGGTATTCGTGGATGGCGACCTGGTCGGCTCCGTGAGCGACGTCGTCGCCAACCAGGGGCCATCCTTCGCACCCCTCAAGAACGCGCTGCTGGCGCAGAACGCACGCAGCTTGCGCAGCGCGGAGCAAACCGATCCGGCCAAGCGTGAAGTGACCATCATGGGCGACAAGGGTACGCCGTATAGCGTGCTGAAGAAGATCATGATGACGTGCAGCGAAGCCGACTACGGCAAGGTGTCGTTCGCGGTCGTCGAACGCGAAAGGGCGGCGACTTAAATGGCAGCCGCTAACCCCGCACAACGCCCGCTCGTCGCCCTCGCGCCGTACTACCGGCGCTACGATCTGCCATGGTCGCCGTCCGAGGAGATGGAGCGGCGCTTCCGCGTCATTCTGCGCAATGTTGCCATCGTATTCGCGATCTTCGCGGTGCTCATGCCGTTTCTGCCGCGGCATGAGCACATCGTCAACACCGAATCGCTGCCCGAGCGAGTGGTGCAGCTGGTCATGGAACCGCCGCCGCCACCCCCGCCGCCCCCGCCGCCCAAACCGGAGAAACCAATCGAGAAAGCGCCGGTTCAACCCAAGCCGGTCGTGCCCGTGGACCCGCATGTGAAGGCGGCGAAAAGCGCGATGGTGTTCGACCAACTCGCGGCGCTGCGCGATGTCGATCTGGACAAATTCGCGAAAAATCAGCCCAAAACCACCGATCCGGGCGATGTGAGCGTGGTGAGCCGAAACATCATTTCATCGAGGACCGGCGGCAGCAGCGGCGGCATCAGCGCACCCACCAGCTCAGGCCTCGCCGCGGGTTCCGGGTCGCTGCGCGGAATCTACACCACGCAGGTGAAGGACCCGAACCTGGGCGCAAGCGGCCAAGCCACGCGAGCCGGCGGCAGCGGCAAGGCGTCGCGCAGCGCAGACGAAATCGCCTTGGTATTCACCAAGAACAAGGGCGCCATCGATGCCATGTATGCACGTGCGCTGCGCGACAACCCGGCATTGCAGGGCAAGGTGGTGATTGAATTGACCATTGCCCCTTCGGGGGACATCACGTCGGTGCACATCATTTCGTCGGAGCTCAACGACAAGGAATTCGAAGGCAAATTGCTCGCCCGTATTCGCTTGTTCAAATTCGACGCCAAGGATGTCGCGACGCTCACGGCGACCAAACCCATCGACTTCTTCCCGGCCGGATGAACATCCAATCCGAAATCGAATTCTTCAGCGACCTGAGCCTGGTCGACAAGGCCCGATTCGTCACGCGCCTGATTTTCGAAATCGCCGAGGAAGCCAAGGTGGGCGCCGGCGACGGCAACGACTTGGTGCGTCTGCGCTTCGCCAATGAGATGAATCAGCGATTGTCGCGTTTCGCGTATCAGATACTGGGCGAGGATATTTCGCGGCCGCAGGATGACGTCGTGATTCGCATGCTGCTGGGCGCGCGCGCCGACAAGAACGCGGAGCGCATCATGCAAAATGCCTATCGCCGCGTCCTGACCGGATTCGAGAGCTTCGACACGACCGTATTGCTCAACCCTTCGCGGACTTGAGATCGGCCGGCTCCCCGGCTTCAGCGGCGTCGGTTTCGAACAGGTGCCGCAGCTGCTCGGCGGACTCGCGGGTGGTCTGCAAGAATTTGCTCTCGTCGTCTTTCACGGCCTGCTGTTTCGCCAGCGTCGCCTCATCATGCACGCGGAATCGCCGGACCGTCTCGATCGCGCGTGATTTCGACAGCCCGAGCCCCTCGAGGACCTTCTCGGACATCTCGAGGCTCGACACCAGGGTCTCGCGGATCGTGTAGCGCACCCCAAGATCCATCAATCGGAACGCATGCTGCCGATTGCGCGCGCGCGCAAAGATCTTCAAATGCGGGAAATGCTTGACGATCAACTCCGCGGTGCGCACCGAGGCCTCGACATCATCGATGGCGAGCACGAAAACCTCGGCATTCTCGGCGTGTGCGGCACGCAGCATCTCCAGGCGGGATGCGTCTCCGTAGAAAACCTGGTTGCCGAAACGGCGCAGAAAGTCCACCTGGGTCTGATTGGCTTCGAGCGCGGTGAAGGCGATTTGCCTCGCAAGCAGGATTCGGCCGACGATTTGTCCGAAGCGGCCGAACCCCGCGATGATGACCTTGGGATAGAGTTGGTCCGGCGTATCGAACGGCCGGCTGTCCGCTTCCTTCCGCTTGAACAAGGCGTCGTGCACCACCAGCAGCAGCGGGCTCAAAATCATCGAGCCGGTCACCACGATCACCAGAAGCTCGGCAATCTCGGCGTCCATGATGCCCAGGGTAGCTCCGAGGCCGAAGAGCACGAATGCGAACTCGCCGCCGGACGGAAGACTGAATGCCAGGCCGCGGCTGGCCGCGGTTGAGAGCCCCGCGAGTCGGCCGATCGCGCGCAAAACCGCGACCTTCGCCAGCATGAATCCGAAAATGAGACCGATCACTGTCAAGGGTTTTTGGCGCACGAGATCCAAGTTCGCCGACATTCCGACCGTGATGAAGAACAGGCCGAGCAGCAGGCCCTTGAACGGTTCGATATCGGCCTCGAGTTCATGGC
The DNA here is from genome assembly GCA_035569355.1 of Steroidobacteraceae bacterium. Lineage (GTDB taxonomy): Bacteria > Pseudomonadota > Gammaproteobacteria > Steroidobacterales > Steroidobacteraceae > Bog-1198. The sequence goes on along the minus strand of DATMNF010000135.1, from coordinate 2,751 downwards.
GAAATTCACTGTCAGCGAGCAACACGCCCGCCAGAAAGGCGCCCAGCGACAAGGACAGCCCCACTTGGCTGACCAGCAACGCGGTGCCGATCACGACCAGGAGACCGGCGGCGGTGAACGCCTCGGCGACGCGCGTCGCGGCGACGATCCGCAGCATGGGTCGCAGTACGTAGCGGCCGCCGATGACGACGGTCGCCAGCACGGCGGCGAACTTGATCGCAAGCCAGCCGCCCGGGCCCGCCGTTCTCGCGGCGGCGACGCTCAAGAGCGGCAATAGGGCAAGCGCCGGCAAGACCGCAACATCTTGAAACAGCAGGATGCCGAACGCAGAGCGGCCGTATTGGGAATTGAGCTGTCCTCGTTCCGCCAATAATTGCAGCACCAGCGCCGTGGAGGACATCGAGAGCCCGAAGCCGATGATGAGCGCCGAGCCTTTCGGCTGATCGAAGCCGAAATACGCGGCCGAACCGATTCCAAGCGTGGTCACCAGAACCTGCGCCAGCCCCAAGCCGAAGATCGTTTTGCGCATCACCCACAGCCGCGAGGGCTGCAGTTCGAGACCGATGACGAACATCAGCAGTACGATGCCGAACTCCGCAATGTGCTGGGTGGCGTCGATTTTGCCGATGAGGCCGAGACCGGCGGGTCCGATGATGACCCCTGCCGCCAGGTAGCCCAAAACCGAGCCCAATTTGAAATAGCGGAATACGGGGATCGCGATTACCGCAGCGGCGAGAAATACAGCGATCTGCGCCAACAAGCTCATAGTAGTATTTCTCCAGCCATTGCCGAGAGCCTAGCATCGACGTCCCGCAGGGATGGGAACGATTTCGCTCGATTTGCGGCGTCATACGCACGGCAGAGCGTGTAGAGTTCTGCGCCGCGGTCCCCAGCGGGTTAATATTAAGGCATGGCGAACATCACACAAAGCTCTCGTTAGCAGCGCGGCCAAGATGTATCGGCAAAGCATTCAATTCCCCATCAAGGACGCGGCGCTGCGGGACGACGTGCATGCCTTGGGTGCATTGATCGGCGAGATGTTTCGCGATCAGGGGGGCGATCAATTCTTCAAGCTCGTCGAAGAAGACCGCCTTCAGGCAATTCGGCGGCGCGAGGGCGACGCAGCCGGGGCGGCCGAGTTGGAGCAGCGCACGATGGGCAGATCCCCGTCGGCAGCCACCGACCTTACTCGCGCGTTCTCCATCTGGTTCCAAGCGGTGAACACGGCGGAGAAAGTGCACCGAGTTCGCCGGCGCCGCCAGTATCTCAACGATTCCAGCACCGCGCAGCCCGGGGGCATTGCGGATTGCATCGCGCGTCTGCAGCGCGAAGGAGTAACGCTCGCCCAGGCGCTGGAATTGATTGCCTCCATGAGCATCGAGCCGGTGTTCACAGGACATCCGACCGAATCGACCCGGCGCACCATCTTGCGCAAGCAGCAGCACATCGCGCAGGACTTGCTGGACCGGCACAATCCGGGCTCTACGGCGGTCGAATTGAATACCTTGTGGGCGCGCATTCGGCTCGAGCTCACCAGCATCTGGCAGACCGAAGAGCATCCCCGAGAGGGTTTGACGGTGGCCGACGAACGCGAGCACGTGCTGTTCTATTTGATCGACATCCTCTACCGCGTCGTGCCCCTCTTCTACGAAGAAATCGAGGCTGCGCTCGCCAGGGCCTTCTCGGTCGACGTGGAGCAGATCGACGTGCCGAGCATCCTGCATTTCGGTTCGTGGGTCGGGGGCGACATGGACGGCAATCCCGATGTGCACGGCAAGACCATCCGCGAGACCTTGCATCGTCACCAGCAGGTGATCGTGTCGACATATTTTGCGGAATGCGGTCAGCTCGCCGAAGCATTGAGTCAAAGCGCGAGCCGAGTCGGGGTGAGCGCGGAGCTCGCCGCACGCATCGAGTCGTACAGCGCCATATTGCCGGGCGCACAGGCCCTGGCGCCCGCGCGCCATGACCGCATGCCGTACCGCATGTTCTTCGGCCAAATTGGCGAGCGGCTCAAGGCCACCTATGAGGGCCGGCCCAATGCGTATCAGAATCCGGAAGAATTACTGGCGGATATCGGGCTCGCCGCCGATAGCTTGACGTTGAACCGGGGGCGCCACGCCGGATATTTTCTGGTGCGGCGGTTCCTGCGCAGAGTGCGCACCTTCGGGTTTCATCTTGCGACGCTCGACGTCACGCAGCATGCGCACGTGCATGACCAGGTGATCGCGCAAGGATTGGGAGTTGCGGATTGGCCGGCGCTTGCGCCGGAGGAGCGGCTGCGGCAGCTGCGTGATTTGCTGGCTCGCGATCAGGGACCGACCTCGGCCTTCGAGGCCCTGGGCCGGCGCAGCTTATGGGTGTTCCAAGCCATCGCGCAGGCGCGCCATAAATTCGGCGGCCGCGCCATCGGTGAATACATCGTCAGCGGCGCACGGGGACCCGAAGACGTTCTGGCGGTCATGCTGCTTGCCCGATGGGCCGATATCACCGATAAACGCACCGGCGAATCGCCACTCGACGTGGCACCGCTGCTCGAGTCCATCGAAGCCTTGGAGGGGGCGGGCGACTTGCTGGGAGCGCTGCACCAGGAGCCAGCGTATCGGCGGCATTTGGCATCGCGGGGCAATCGCCAAATGGTCGTGGTCGGCTATTCCGACACCAACAAGGAGGGTGGGATTGCCGCTTCGCGGTGGGCTTTGCAAGTGGCCCAGACCGAAGTGCTCAGGGCGGCGCGCGACGCCGGCATCA